>NZ_JBFAOF010000008.1:0-34435 GCF_040675125.1 Spirillospora sp. NPDC049652
CTTCCGATCTAGCGCCAGCAGCTCCCGGCTCACCTCGCGCGCCGCGTCCGCGCTGGCCAGAATCTCGTCCGCCTGCCGCTGGACGCGCTCGCCCAGCGCCGAGATCTGGTACCGGGACCGCACCCGTTGGTACTCGCGGATGCTGGTCGCCCGCACCGGCCGCGAACTGTGAATGAGGTTTCCCCAGTCGGCGAGCTGCTCCAACCGCACCGCCACGGTATCCGCGGAGATCCCTGTATCGAGCCGTTCGGCCACATCGTGCGCCGACAGATCGGCCAGCAGCGTCGCGGCGAAGACACGCATGATCGCCAGATGGGTCTCCCGTTCCGGCACCGTCAGATACGTGTAAGCGATCAACCGCTCCAGATCCGGCGAACGCGACTTGTCCACGGTTGTTCACCGTACGCTGCTACATGATCAAAATCCTTGAATTCCGTCGATGTCCCGCGTGCGCCGCAAGTGGATTTCCATCGAAATCGGGCAATGTCGAGGACCATCGAAGTCATGCTGTGGGATCGGCGAGCGCCCTCCCCGATCCCACGTTCGTCAAGGTCCGTGCCGTGCGACTACCGGGACGGGGGGATGGGATCGCCCTGCCAGCCGGTGCCGTCCTTCCAGATGACCGCGACACCGAACACCTCACGCAGCACCTCGGCGGACCAGGGCTGCTCCGGCGGTTGAGGCAGGACGACCACCCTATGGGCGGCCGTCGCGCCGGTCACACGCTCGACCTCCACCAGGCGCAGCACGGCTTCGCGCATCGCGGGGTACCGGTGACCGTTCTCGCCCAGGACCTCGTACAGCACCCGTCCCGCCGGTGAATCGAAGACCAGATCGGCGATGGTGGAGGTGGGATCAGGGGACATCCTCGACGCGTGCAACTCCGCGACGAGCGAGTAGCGGACGCTCTCGTGGACGTGACATTCCCGCTCGACTGCCACCGTCTTCTCGAGAACGGCCGCGAAGTCCGTCATCGGCGTGGGCATCGGCGCCTCTTCTCTTTCTGCGGATGGGGCAAGCTCGCGCGGCAACGGCCGCGCGTGAACCACGGTCAACGATTGGGTGCACCGGGTCAGGGCGACATACAGCAATCCGAGGCCACCCGGACGCCGATCGGCGATGTCGGCGGGTTCGACCACGATCACATGGTCGAACTCCAAGCCCTTGCACTCGTCGGCCCGAATTACGCGCACACCTTCGTCCATCCCGTCGCGCGCGGCGCCGATCAGCGCGTCAGGGACGACCACGGCGACCGACCGCTGCTCGTCGGTGAGTGCGTGTGCCTGCTCGGTCGCACGGGCGATCAGATCTTCCGAGGTGGTCTCGACGAACGTCACCGCATCCTCACCCGCCGACCGAATCGACGTGGGAAACACCACCTGGGGTGCGGCCGCGGTGGCGAGAGGCGCGGCGAGTTCCATCACCTCGCGCGGCACCCGATATCCGACGGAGAGCTGTTCGAGGTGCCATTCGCGGGAACCGGTGAGCACCTTCGCGAGATCCTCCCAGGTGTCCCACCGGTGCAGTCCGGACGCCTGAGCGAGATCGCCGAGCACGGTCATCGAGCCGGACGGGCAGCGCCGGGCCAGGGCACGGGCCTGCATGGGAGTGAGGTCCTGCGCCTCGTCCACCACCAGGTGCCGGTACCGCACCGGTACGTCACCGGTGAGCAGATACCTCAGCTCGTCCAGGCAGACCAGATCTTCCAGCGACCAGGGCTCGTCGGACATTTTGGGGCGCCGCTCCCGCAGGATCGCCCGCCGGTCCTCGTCGTCAAGGATCCCCTCGGCAGCCCTGTCCAGGACGTCCGCATCCGTCAGTAGCGCACGCAGGACCTGTTCGGCGCTGAGCTGGGGCCGCACGGCGTTGACGACCTTCTGAACCTGCGGGTGGCGCTCCAACTGCTTGCGCAGGCCTGCGTCCAGAGGGCCGGGACGCACCGCGCGGTACGCCTCGACCAGCAAGTCCACCAGGCGGTTGCCGAAGGCGGGACGCTGCGCCCGGTAGGGGCCACTCTCCCAGGTCAGCAGACTTTCCAGCTCGGCCTGCGGCACCGCCAGGAAGACACCCTGGTAAACGAGCCGGAACTCGCCGTCACTGAGGGAACGAGTCAGCGCCCGCCGACCACCGAAATCCGCCACACCACGCCGAAGCACTTCGACCATCCGGGCGGACGACTTGACCATGCGCGCGGCCAGCGGATCATGAGCGTCCGCCTTGCCCCACAGCCTGTCGCGCTCCGCGAGGGCCACACCGCCTGTTCCGAGCCGGGGCAGAACGTCGCGCACATGTTGGAGGAACCCCTTGTGCGGCCCGACGACCAGAACGTCCTTGGTAGCGAAGACGTTGTTGAACACCAGGTAGTAGACCCGGTGCAGTCCCACCGCGGTCTTCCCGGTGCCGGGCCCGCCCTGAACGACCAGCGCGCCGGTTCGCTCGTCGGACACCAACAGGTACTGGGCCCGCTGGATGGTTTCCACGATGTCGCGCATCGCACCGTCACGAGCGCGCCCGAGGTCTTCGAGGAGGTAGTCGCGCAGCCGCTCGATCTCCTCCCCGGGGGATTCGGTGCGCTGCGCCGGAACGGGCTCGACCCGCTCGGTGCCGCCGTCCTCCGGGGTGACCCGCTTGCGCGCGACCGACAACTGGTCGAAGTAATCCCGGACCGTGCGCCCGTGACATCTGAGCTGGCGCCGAAGCAGGAGATCGCCCGGATCGGCGGGAGTCGCCACCATCCACTGCCGGACGAGCCGGGACGCCCAGTTCGCCACCACCAGATCACGATTCGGTCCGAAGACCGACTGGCGACCGATGAGCAGCGAGCGTTCGGCGCCGTCCTCGACGAACTCGACCCGCCCGGTGATCAGGGCCGCGTCGCCGAGGTCGCCGGTCGCGGCCAGCTCCGGCGGCACGTCGGGGATGATGGTGGTGCCCGCCTTGGCGTCGGTCGCGGTGGACGGCGCGGCGGCCCGGGCACGGCGATCCCTTTCCGCGCGTGCCCGGCACTCGTAGGCGTGGTCGACCGCACGCTGCTCGGCGGCGATCACGGCTGCCCGGTCGGTCAAACCCGGCTCCCTTCCCTCAAGGTGCGGTGCGGGGGTGTAGGTGGAGACGCTTGATGATCAAGCTGGGATGACACGCGGGGGTCAACGGTTCCCGAGGTAGGCGGCGATCGGCAGCCCTTGCCTCGACCGTTCTTCTTCTGCGGCGGCTGGGGTCCATGGCTTCTCCGTGGAGGTCATGCGGCCAGCGCAAGGAGAACGTCCGGGGCGGCGTTCTCCATCAGCAGGGCGACCCCGTTCAGCTTCGCCACCACGACGTTCACCGGACGTCGCGACGACGGGACGGTCCACCCGCGCATTCCCCAACGCCCGTCGCCGAGGACGTAACCGCAACCGGCCACCAGGCCCTTGTAGCTCGCATCCGTGGGGGCGATGAGCCGGCCCGAAACGTCCGCCCACTCGGGCAGGGTCCCGTGCGTCTCGTTGCGCCGCGCACGCCGCGACCAGATGGGCGGGAGATGAGGGCAGTTCGCGGGGTGCGTGCCATGGGTGGCGTAGTGCTCGACCTCCCCGACGAGCCGCTCCGCCCCCTCGCCGTCGTCGTGCCGCGCGGCGGCGAACCCGAACCCGAGCCTCTGTCGGACGACCGCGCAGGTGGTGCAGCCATAGCCCCGGGTGGCACCCGCCCGCATCCGCTGGACGCGGAGGGCCAGCTCTGTCGGAAGAACCCGCAGTTCCTCTTCGAACCAGTGCAAGGGGAGAGGCGGGGGCGTCATGGCGCGCTCCGTTCGCAGGGGGTCTCGAACTTGCGACGCTCATATCAAACCATAGAATCACTGTAAACTCAATCAACGAGCATATATTTGTGAAGTAGCTGGTACTGAGGGATGTGAACTCGATCAACGCTTGGGACGTGGGTAGCCGAGGCAAGGCGTGTAGCGTTGTAGCCCCGCGTTGCCGGAGGTTCGGTGATGCTTGAGTCGAGGAGCCGCCAGTGGCCCAGGACGCGACCGTCACCGCCGCCGACATCGCCCGACTCGCAGGCGTCGGACGTGCGGCCGTCAGCAACTGGCGCAAGCGCCATGACGACTTCCCTCAGCCGGTCGGCGGCACCGCCACCAGCCCGACGTTCTCCCTCGCGGAGGTTCAGGGCTGGCTCCGCGACCAGGGCAAGCTCACCGGCTCGACCGACGACGAGTTCCTCTGGCAGGACCTCCGCAGGCTCGCCGACGAAGCGGATCTGGCCGACATTCTCGGCTTCCCGGGCGCCTTCCTGCTCTTTCTGCACCGCACCCCTGACGCCTGGGAGCAACTGAGCGGACTCGCCGACGAGCGACTGGCCGCCGAACTACCCAAGGCGCTCGGCGGCGACCTCCCGTCCAACCTCGCGGCCGAGCACCTGCCGATCGTCCGCCGCTTGGCAGCCCTCGCAGCCGACCGAGGTCCCCGTGACGCCTTCGAGTTCCTCCGCGAGCGCTACCTCGACCTGCACAAACGACGTGCCTATGAGACTCCGCCGGCGGTCGCCGCACTAGCCGTACGGCTCGCCGATCCGCCCGTGAAGACCGTCCTCGACCCGGCTTGTGGATCGGGCGGTTTCCTGCTCGCCGCGCTCGATCACACCGAGCCGCTGCACCTGCTCGGCCAGGAGATCGACGCGGACCTGGCCCGCCTCACCGCGATCCGCTTGGCGCTGCGCACCGATCACGCCGACATCCGGACGGGTGACTCACTGCGCGCCGACGCCTTCCCGACCGCCGAGGCCGATCTCGTCGCCACCGCCCCGCCGTTCAACGACCGCAACTGGGGCCACGATGAGCTCACCACCGACCTGCGCTGGGAATATGGCCTACCACCTCGCACCGAACCAGAGCTCGCCTGGGTTCAGCACGCACTCGCGCACACCCGTCCCGGCGGGCTGGCCGTCATATTGATGCCCCCGGCGGCCGCCGGCCGTCGCGCGGGCCGCCGCATCCGTCAGCAGTTCCTGCGTCGTGGTGTCGTGCGCGCAGTGATCGGCCTGCCGCCGGGGGCCGTGCCCAACATGGCCGTCTCCCTGTCCCTGTGGGTCCTGCGTCGGCCCGCCTCCGCAGAGCGTCCGCCGAGCCAGGTGTTGATGGCCGAGACGTCCGACGCTTTCGCTGAAGAAGCCCTCGACGTCTGGCGGCGCTTCCGCGCCGATCCCGAATCCGACCTGGACGAGCCGGGACTGGCGAAGGCCGTCCGCATCATCGACCTGCTGGACGACGAGGTCGACCTCACCCCGTCCCGGCACATAACCCCACCGGCCGCCGCACCCGCAATCGACCAGGTTGCCGAGCGTCGAGCTCGGGTTCTCGAACTTCTCCGGACACTTCCGGGCCTGCTGCCCGAGGTCGACGCCGCCGGAGAGCCCCCGAACGCCTCGCTGATGCCGATCAGTGAACTCACCCGTCTTGCCCACCTCACGGTGCACCAGGCGGGTCCGGCCGCCTACCCGAACGACGGAGACCTCCCTCCATACGTCCTCACGGCGAAGGAGGTCGTGCAAGGCCGCCAGCCCGCAGCCACCGATACACCCGCGGGGCCCGGCGACATCGTGCTCCACACGGGCGACGTCGTGGTACCGGCGATCCTCCGCACGCCCGCCGCTCTGGTCATCGAACGTCCCGGCGCCGTCCTCGGCCGCCACCTGTTCCTCCTGCGCCCCGACCCCGACCTGCTCGACCCGCACTATCTTGCGGGTGTGCTCCGCAGCTCACTCAATTTGAGGCACTATGCGACGACGTCCACCAGCTACCGGGTGGATGTGCGTCGGACGGAGATCCCGCTACTCCCGATCGAGGAGCAGCGTCGCCACGGCGAAGCCTTCCATCGCCTCCACGAGTTCTCCACACGGCTTCAACGTGCAGCGGATCTCGGAACGGATCTGGCTGCACTGCTGAACGAGGCGCTGGTCGACGCCATGCTCCGCCCGACTGCCGAACACTCGCCGGAGAGGGGAGAGCGTTGAAGCTCGCGGGACGTTACGAGACCGAGATGCCACTGGCGGTCGGCGGCATGGGGGAGATCTGGGAGGCGACGGACCTTCGGCTCGCCCGAGGCGTGGCCGTCAAGCTGATCGCCGACTGCTTGCAGGGCGACTCCGGGCGCGCCCGCCGTCGCTTCTACCGCGAGGCTCGCGTTCTCGCCCGGCTCCACCACCAAGGCATACCGGCGCTGTACGACTTCGGTGACGAGGGCGGGACCCTGTTCATGGTCATGGAACTGGTCTCCGAAGCCGTGACCCTCCGTGACATGATCGCCGAGCGGGGAACCGACCTGCTTCCCGTGCCCTGGGCGGCGCTGATCGGCGCGCAGCTCTGCGCCGCCCTCTCGGCGGCCCATCATGCCGGTCTCGTCCATCGTGACCTCACACCGTCCAACGTCGTCTTCGGCCGGGACGGCACGGTGCACGTGCTCGATTTCGGTGTGGCCGCGGCCATGGCGGAGCGGCCGTCCGATTTCAGCATCATCACGCGGCCGGGCGAGGCTCCGGGAACGCTGTTCTACACGGCCCCCGAGCTGGACGGTTACCAGCATGCCAACGTGGCCACAGACCTCTATTCGGTCGGCTGCGTCCTGTACGAGCTCCTCGCGGGCCATCGGGTCTTCGTCGCCGATACGGTTCTGGACGAGGCCGTGCGTCACCAGTCCGAGGAGGAGGCGCCGCCCCTGATCCGAGACGACGTGCCGGACGATCTGGAGCGGCTCATCTACTCCCTGCTCAGCAAGCACCCCGGCGACCGTCCCGCCTCCGGGGCCGTGGTGAGCCGGGCCCTGCTCGCCCACGCGAAGGACTTTCCGCCGCTTCCCGGCTTCTACGAGCGCTTGCCCGACTCGCCCGACCATCTCTACGCGACCGCGATCGCGGCGCTTTCGAAGTGAAGGCACCACGAGGCCGGTAGCGGACCGACGTCCCTGCGACGACGGGGCGTGTCACCGCCGAGCGGGGAGAAAGCGACTCGGCTCGCCGTGCCAGGTGATCAGCAGTGTGTCGCGGGCACGGGTGGCGGCGACGAACAGCAGTGACCGCGCCTGCTGGAGCTCGCGGCGGTAGCGGACCGGATCGGTGGCCCTGTACTGCTCGAGGGCGGCGCGCGGGACCAGGCCCTCGCAGATCCCAGCGATGATCATGTGCTGGTACTCCAGGCCCTTGAAGCGGTGCATGGTCCCGACGTGCACGGCGTCGTCGAGTTTGGGCCCGTCCGGGCCTATGGCCGCGGCTCGGATCCCCGCCCTGCCGAGGCTGGACTCGACGTCGGCGACCATGTTCCGATCGGGGACGCAGACGGCGATCGAGGAGGCAGGGGTCTCGGCCCATTCGGCGACTTGCTCGGTGATGATCCCAAGCTCGTCCTGCCAGGTGCCCGCGGCCCGGAACACGGGCCCGGGCCCGCGGAGAACGGATCGGTACCCCTTCAGGTCGTCCTTGCCGTCGTCCAGGTCGTCCCAGGACTCGTCGCCGAGCAGACCGAGCGCGGAGCCGAGGATCTCGTGGGTGGTGCGGTAGCTGAGGGTCAGCCGGGAGGACCGTCCGCGAATGTTGATGCCCAGGCTGCCCAGCGTCACATAGTTGCCATAGATCCGCTGGTGGGTGTCGCCCGCGATGAACATGTCGTTGTCCCCCTCGGGGACCATCGCCCGCAGCATCCGCCAGTGCGCGACGTTCAGGTCCTGCGCCTCGTCCACCACGATGTGTCGGTAGCGATGGTTCTCGCGGGCGATCGACTGGTCGGCGACGTGGATGTTGAGGGGACTCTCGGCATACTTCTTGATCCTGGACGCGCGGGCCAGTTCGAGCCGAGCGGCCTCCCAGGCGACCTGCCGGTAGGTCCACAGGTTCTTCTCGTCCAGCCGCATCGTGAACTTCTCCACCAGCTGCCAGATCTGGGAGCGCTGGGCACGGCCGATGTTGCGTCCCCGGCCCGCCCGTCGGGCGCGGAAGTAGGCGGTACGGGACCGCTCCTCAAGACCGAGGATCACCTGGCTCCACTCGTCGTGCAGGAACTGCGGATCCCACTGGTCCTCACCGAGTTCCAGCAGCATCTCGCGCCATTCCCGGACGGCCCGTTCGTCGTCGATCCAGCGCCGCCTGCCGCCCGCCGGGGTTCCGCTGACGATGCTGGTGGCGAGCTTGTCGATGTTGACGATGTCGACGCGTGCGAGGGTCTCCGGCCCGCCCAGTTCGAGCAGGCGGTTGCGCAGATCGGCGGCCAGGTTCTTGTTGAACGTCGTGAGCAGGACGGGACGGTCGTCGCCGGGGGGCAGCCGGTCCACCAGATACCTGACCCGGTGCAGGGCGACGATGGTCTTGCCGGTGCCCGGTCCGCCGCTCACCCGCGCCGGTCCCCGGTGGTCCCGCTCGACGATCTTGCGCTGGGTGGGGTGCAGGAACACCTTCCAACGCCCGAAGTCGCCGTCCAGCACCGACTGCAGGTCGGTGTCCTCGGTCGTGACCTTGGTCGCGGGGCGGGCGAGCGCGGTGGCGTAGTCCGCCGGGTCGATCCGCTCGTCCGTGGTGACCGGGCGGGTCACCTGTTCGAGGACCTCCTCGAACGTCCTCCCGTCGTACAGGGCGAGCAGGACCTCTTCGGTCAGCGCCGGAGCGTACTCGACGAGACCGAGCAACTCCTCCTCGGTAGTGATCTTCAGCGCGAGGGGGATGAGGGGTTCGGCGACACCGAGTTCGCGCAACTGGTCCGCCGTGAACCGGGCGAGGAGGGGAGTGGGCGCCACGGGCTCGGGCGCGGTGGGCTCGGGAGCGGCGGGCTCGGCCGGGGGCGCGACCGGTGTGCCCGGCACGATGCTCAGGTCGACGAACTCGATTCCGCCCGTGACCTGGTTGATCTTGTAGTGGTACCGGTCGAGGTTGTCGTAGACCTCCTTGCGGTCCTTGACGGCCACCAGGATGTAGTCGCGGTTGCCGGCGTGCAGGAGGAGGGCCCGGTAGCTGTCGGTGACCCGCGCCGAGTAGAGCTGGGAGTCACCCTTGAGCTGCTTCAGCCGCAGGCCCGGAGCGTCCGGGTTCTTGCGGAACTTGTGCTGGAACTCGTAGATGGCGCCCTTGACCGTGCGGGGAAGCTTCTGGATCTCCTTGTCGGCCTTGTCGAGCAGCCTCAGTGTCGCGCCGTCCTGCACGCTCACGCTCCCTCACCCATGATCTTCGCGGCCAGCTCGGCGGCCGTCCACGCCTGTGCCGTGCGCACATCCCAACCCGCCGCTCGGTAGGCGAGGTTCCTGTCGGTCGCCTCCTGGTCGTCGCCGTCGAGGACGACGCCGACCTTGGCCGCGGGCCAGGCGAGTTCCGCCTGCCACGCAGGTTCTCCCAGCTCGTAACCCACTTCGGGGACGACCACACCGGCCGCGGACAGCGCCCGCGCCAGCTCGGCCAGTCCCGGCTCCTCCGGGTCGAGCATGTCGAAGACCTCCGCCCAGGCCGGGTCCGGAGCGGACGCGGGCGGTCCGGGGGCCGGTGTCGGAGCCGAGGCCGGCTGGGTCGGCTCCGGATGGGAACGGGTGGCCTCGGATCGCGGCGTGACATCCTCGTCCTCGTCGGCCAAGGGGAACGAGGCGAGCGTCTGGTTCAGACCGATGCCGCCGGTCATGGCGAGCGCGGTCGGATCGAAGCCGTCCAAGGTCGTGTATGCGAGTTGCCCGCCGTCACCACCGCCGTAGGCGAGGAACTGCACCAGGTTGCCCCAGTAGAGCCAGGCCAGCCAGCGCCTCTCGTGGCCTCGGGGGTCGGCTTCGATCGTCTCGGTGCGGTCGTCGATGACGGTGAACGCCGACCAGGTCCTGGTGTGAGGGTGGACGACGGTCACGACCGGGCAATCCGCGTCGTCCCGGGTCCGCACCAGGACCAGCTCACCTGGTTCCGCCGGCGGGAGGGGCCGCGAACGAACCGCGGCCATCAGCCGTTCACCGATGCCTCCCGGCGAGGCCTGGGTCTTCTCGGCCCCCTTCTGGACGAGTAGCCCCGCCAGACCGGCCACGGCTCGACGCTGCCAGCGCTCGAGGGAGGGGGCGGACAGGAAGGCCATCAGGGTCTGCACCGGGCTGGTCCAGATCACGTCCACGAGTTCCGCCGGGTCACCGCCGAGCTGGAGATATGTCTGGCGCGCGGCCTGCTGGGCGTTGCCCTGATAGGGCCGCCACACCGGTGACTCCGGCGCGCCACCGTCCGCCCAGTGGGCGATGTCGTCCCAGGCGAGCTGGAAGACGATGCGGCCGTCCGCGCGCAGCCGCGCCCTCTTGATCGAGTCATCGGCGAGCCGGTTGTTCTTCGGCGCCGCGTGGTAGGCGTAGCCGTCGAGGTAGACGTCGACCTGCAGCGGCGCGGCGTCCAGTCGGCGGAAGGTCACGTCGGGGCGGGTGCCCTTGATGGTGTTCTGGAGGATGACCTGCCAGTGCACCACCGAGCCGTCGGCGGCGGTGATGCGCAGGTCGGCGGTGCGCCGGTCGTTGACCCGTCCACCGAGGGCGAGCGTACGGCCCGCGCCGGGCTTGGCCGCCCAGCTCTTCAACCCGGCGAGGAACCGGGCCTCCAGCTCGCTCTCCATCTGATCCCACAGGGAGATGTCGTCGGTGTCGGCGACCGAGTCGGTCTCCCAGCCCTGCAGTAGGTCCTGGAGCATCTCGACGGCGAGCGCCCGATCGACCTTGTCGAAGTCCGGTCCCGGGACGTGGGAGAGAAGGCAGCGATGGCACGCGGCCTTCCCTTCCTCCTCGGCGCATGGGCAGGTCGTCACCACTTCCAGCGCCCGCTCCAGCACTTCCTTGAAGCCGTCCTCGGTGGACATGCGGTGCAGGTATCCGGTGCCGCCGGGCAGCGTGTCGTACAGCACGAGGAATCGCCGCTGGTACCCGGTCTGCTGGTCGGGCATCGTGGCGGTCACGATGTCCAGGTGCGCGGGGTCCCCGCCGTACTTGGCGGCCACCCCCGCCATCAGCGCCGCCCGGAAGGTCACCGTCCGCTCGGCGATCATCGTGGTGGCGACCGGGACGAGGATGCGCAGCGCCTCCGTCCGCAGCTCGTGCGCCAGCACCAGCTTCAGGTGCTCGACCTCCCCGCCGCGTCGCTGGGGGCACCACTTGCGGTGGTGTCCGGGGGAGGCGTCATAACCGGTTCCCGTCCCGGTGAACCGCTGCGCGATGGACGGCGGCCCGTCCGCGGTCGCACCGCCGCATGTGGTGCAGACGAAGAAGGGGTTGACGCGCCTCAGGTCTCCGGCGAAGGCGTCGGACGGTGGCCGGTCCATCCGCAGTGCACCGAGGTTGAAGTGGCGGATGACCGCGCGCCGGGTGAAGTCCACGCCGAACGTCTGTTTGGTCCGGCGCCAGGATCCTGGCGCGATCTCGTCGCGGGGAACGTCCACGGCGACCGTGGTCTCGTAGTACCGCCGCTGCCGGTCGTCGTGGTCGTCGCGGATGCGTGCGTCGTCCCGCCTGTCCTCGGCGGTCACTCGGACGGGCATCAGCACGTTGTGCAGGGCGCTGCTGTCACCGATCTGGGTGTTGCGGCACCGCGGGCACGGGCTCGTGTCCTCGGCCGCGGCGGTCGTCCGCACATAACCGCAGTCCTGGCAGACCCGCCACTGCTGCCAGGTGGGCCGCTGCGCCGAACCGATGTCCAGGCCCGAGATGGTGTGCCGGTAGCTCTGGATGTAGAAGCTGTTACCCGGAGCGAACTCGGTCAGGGCGATCGAAGCGTCCCGCGTGTACTCGCGCAGCTCGCTGTGATGGCGGCGGACGGCCGGTCCGCCGGGGGCGGCGTCGTCGGGCTCCTCGCTCCAGGTGAGCGTCGCCTCGAGTGCGGTGCGGGAGTCGATGAGCGAGTAGTTGGGCAGCAGGCCGAGGTCGACCAGGGTGGCGTGCGCGCTGCTGCGTCCGATCTCACCGATGCGCCTCTGCACCGCGCGGCGCTCGGCCTGGAGTTCCCGCTTGCGGGTGAGCTGCTCGGTGTCGGTGTCGGCCATCGCGGCGATCGCACCGTCGATGATCTCCAAGCGGGCCCGCAGATCCGCGAGCCGGTCGTCCCAGATCCGCACGACGCGTCCGACGCTCTCCTTCAGCCCGGAGACCGCGAAGCCGCGCAGCTCCTCCGCCGCCTCTGGGGAGATGTCGTCCCCGAAGAGCGCGAGGAACTTCTCGACGAGCGTCTCTCCGTGGGCGAGGGCGGCGTCCTGGAAGGAGCCGAGCCAACCCGAATCGCCGAACAGCACCGCCGCGAGTTTCGGCAGCGGCAGCACGCCGGAAAGTCCGCCCCGCGCCGCCAGGTCCACCAGGTGCGCCGCGTACTGCCGCCGGAGGATCTCCACGGCGGACAGGTAGCTTCCGGGCGGGACGATCTCCCCGGCGATCATCTGCCGCGGATCGGCGAGGAAGTAGCGGTCGCGCGGATTGCGTCCGACCATCGTCAGCAGGAACGCGTTGCCGGACCTGCGCCCGGCGCGTCCTGCACGCTGCACGTAGTTGGCGGGACCGTGGGGCAGGGAAGCGAGGATCACGGCCGACAGATCGCCGATGTCGATGCCGAGCTCAAGTGTGGGCGTGCAGGAGAGCACGTTCGGGTCGTTGTAGCGGTTGCCCTCACGGAACGCCTGCTCGATCTGCTCGCGCTGGGGTCGGTTGAGCGCGCCGGTGTGTTCGGCAGTGGTCACGCGGAACGGTTTCGCGTCCAGGTACAGGCGACGGTAGTAGTCGTCCCTGTACCGCTCGTTGCGTGCGGCTTCCGGGCGGCCGAGCCGTCCGGGGCAGCGGTACCGCGGGCAGGGCCGCCCCAACCACTCGGCGGCGCGGACGGGGTGGACGGTCTGCTCCCAGCGGCACACCGGGCACATCACCCCGGCGTCCACGACTTGGTCGTTCTCCAGCCTCCAGACCTGGACGTGCCCTGGCAGCAAACCATAGATCTTGGTGCTGCCGTCCCCGGCGACCCGCCGCGCGATGACGTCCTCGTCGACGAGGACGTCCAGCAGGCGCGCCAGGTAGAAAGGTGCGTCGTCGGGTTTCAGGCCGAGGCAGCGGACCGTCCAGTCCACATACCAGCCCTGACGGCTGGTGATGCCGTCGAACTCGCTGCGGTCCTTGCGTCCGCCGAGCACGAAACGCGGCGCGGAGAGCCCGCGCGGGAACGCGGGCATGCCGTCGGGGCGCTGACCCCAGATCGTCCCGAAGCGTTTCGCGCCCGCCTGCTCGATCCAGCGGTCGAGCCAGTGGTGCTTGATGCCGCCGCGCATCCGCATGCGTTCCAGCAGCCCGCGAAGATAGGCGACGTAGGTCTCGGGCGAGGGGAGCCCGGTCAGCGCGGCGGGGCCGTGCAGTTGCAGGTCGCGGGCGAGTTCGGCGATGCGTTCGGGGTGGTCGAGGATGACCTCGGCGGCGGCGGTGCGGGTGAGTTCCAGCGTGCGGCCCTGACGGGACCGCAGACCGAACTCCATGATGGTCTGGAACGCCAGCCGCTCGCCGATCAGCTCCCAGGTCCGCGTCGAGCCCTCGGACTCGCCCGCGAGCAGCTCGTCCACGGCGCTTCGGTCGTGCAGATCCGGCGGGACGACGGCGGGCAGGTAGGAGGGATCGCTGGCCTCCTTGATCACGTTGGAGATCAGGTCGTTTAGCGGCGTCGCCGTCGCGGAGTCGAGTTCGTGGGCCAGCAGCGTGCGCAGCGAGAAGCTGTAGGAGCGGTTGGAGACGAACCCAGCCCGATGTGCGGCGTCCTGCACCGAGTCGTTGAACAACAGCGTCTTGCGCTGAGCATCCCGTAGCTGTCCGCCGGTGAACAGCTCGGTGATCGCGACGGACGCGAGCGCGGCCAGCCCCGAGCCGAGGAAGCGCGTGCCCTGGTCCATGTTGCAGGCGGGGCAGCGGTCGTTCTGCGCGTTGCTGTTGGCCTCCTTGGTGTGGCTGAGGTTGGCCAGGACGAAGACGTGCTGGAACTCGCCGGACTTCGCGGCGTCCAGGTCGTTGGCGGGGTCGAGCGGCCGTACGCGGCGGCCGTTGGCCTCGAGGACCAGGACGTCGGGCCCGGGCCTGCCATCCGCCTGAGCCCTGACCTCGTCGTCGGTCGCGGTGATGAGCGCGCGCAGCAGCCGCTTGTCCTGGACGCCCGCCCGGTAGATCTTCTCCGGGTCGTTGATCAGGTCGTGCGGGTCCCGTTCGGGCGAGATGGCCGCCCACCCGGACCGGCCGCAGTGACGGCAGTAGACGGCGGGGAGCAGCTCTCGACCGCCGCCGGTGAGCGTCGTGTCGACGTCGATCGGCGGCGCGGCCTCGCCGTGCCACGCGAAGCCGGGCCGGGGAGCGACCGCGCGCAGCAGCCGGCTCACCGACCTGACCCACAGGTGGGCCTCGATGTGCAGGAAGGGACGCTCGGGATGCTCGGGGGCGCGTGCGGTGGACAGCAGCGCGATGAACCGGCTCAGCGCGGTAACCGTCTGCGTCCTGCGCTGCCGGAAGGCCGCGCCCCAGCTGTAGGCGTTGTGCTGGGGGAGGAACTCCAGGATGCGCTCGGGGAGTTCGGGGATTCCGTCCAGGTCCTCGTACATCGCCGCGAGCACCGCGCGGGTCAGGACATGCTGCTTCAGGACCCGACCGAGCTCTGGCCCGTCCAGCCCCGAGCGGCCGGTGACGACCTCCATGACCCGTTCCATCGCGGACGGGTCGTCGTGCGGGTCGGGAATGGCCGCGAGCTCGTGCGGGGCGGGCAGCGGCAGGCCGTAGTCGATGGCCGAGAGGGGAACGAACTCGTCGACCGAGCGTCGGTCTTCCCCGACGATGGAATCCGCATCGAACTCCACCCCGAAGACGGTGGACGCGACCTCACGGATCTTCTGATCGTCGCCACCCTCTCCGAGAGTGGCGCTGGTGGCCACAGGGCAGATCCGTCCCAGCGGCCTACCGGGCTCAGCGTGCCCGGTGGCGGCGGCAAGGCGGCGGAGCAGCATCGCCACATCGGTGCCCTGCGCGCCGTCGTAGGTGTGGAACTCGTCCACGACGACATAGGCGAGGTCGGCGTCCTCCCACAGCGGCACGTCCTCGGCGCGCTGGAGGAGAAGGTCGAGCATCTTGTAGTTGGTGATCAGGATGTCCGGCCGGGTGCGCCGGATGTCCGAACGTTGGGTGAGGACGCGCGGAAAGCCGGTCTCCGGAGAGTCACCGATGTAGAGGCCGGCGGTCACCTCGCTGAGCCCCGGCTGCCGGAGATAGTCATTGAGCCGCTGCGCCTGGTCGGTGGCGAGCGCGTTCATGGGGTAGAGCAGGACGGCCTTGATCCCATGCCTGCCGAGCTTTCGCTGCCGGCGACAGTGGTCGAGGACGGGAATGAGGAACGATTCCGTCTTGCCCGAACCGGTACCGGTCGTGATCAGCGTCGGTCGCGCGTCGTGGTTGAACGTGCTGAGCCGCTCGAACGCCCGCGCCTGGTGCGCGTAGGGGGAGAACCCGGCGGGCACCCACTCCAGCCGTTCACGCCACCCGTCCCCAGCAGGCGTGAAAGGCGTCCGGATACGCAGGTAAGGACCACGGAAGATGCCCTGAGCGGGGTGGTTCAGAAAACGCTCAAGCCCGTCCCGCACCTGCTCGTCCGCAAGGGCGAAGGTCGTGGTGAGGTACTGCGTGATGTTCCGCCGCACCTCTTCGGCAGCCAGCGTCGGCCTCACCTAACGCTCCTTCCTGCACAGGACGAGCTCACGCCTAGTTGCCATCATCAGGCGTCCAACCCTCGGCCTTGGCCCGCTCCAGCCGCTCCGAGAACACCGCATGCGCCTGCCGATACTCGGCTTCTCGGTCGGCCTTGTAAAACGGCGCCTCGTATCCCTCGGGAACCGGCCCGTTGATATCGGGATCGAGGTGAGCCATCAGCGCCTCGAAGTCCGCCTTCGTCTGGCCGTAACCGTAGGTGTTGTGGTTGCCCGCGATCTTCCGTCCGTAGGCGTCAAACCAAGTCTGCGCCTCGTAGTCCGACAGGATCGGGTAACGCGATCGGTAGATCGCGACGAGTTGGTCCGCGGTCATGCCCAACCAGACTGCGACCAGAGCATCGAGTTCCACCAAGGCAGCCCGACGTTCCCGCTCAGTGCGTAGCGGAGTGCTGTACTCCCACGTAGGGGAGGAGCAAGCAAGTGGTTGAAGTCCTGGCCAAGCAGCAGCCCAACGTGCGGACCGCCACTGCTCGTCAAACAGCTTGGCCCACAGTGCAGCATAAGCTTCTGTAAGGCAGTTGAGGCGCAAGGTCCGTAGCAGCAGTGCCGAGGCCAGGGGGTGATCAGGCCTTCCAGCGGGCATCGCGTTGGCCTCTGCGTTCCGGAGATCCGCTCTCCCCGTGATTCGCAGAAGATAGTCAAGCGGAAGCGTCGCCCAGAAACCGGCGGCCAATGCGGTGTCCCTGTCATCGCGCAGCGCCAAGGTGTGCACAGCGTCCACGTGTGCTGGACCAGGCGGGATTAGGGAGGCGAACAAGGAACGTTCGGTATCGAACGGAATCATGCGTCGCCAGGCAAGCCGGTAGAACTCGGTGTAGCGCTGTGTGTAGCCGTCAAGCACGGCCCAGCGGTCTTGGGCGGCAAGGTAGGTCTCCTCGTCGCAGGCTCGCTCGTAGTTGGTCACGGGCACGGCGTCCTGAGGCAGCGTCGGGAGGCTCCAGGCTGACCAGTCGCGGTTGGTCTTGCAGGGGATGTTCGGCTGCTTGTTAAACGGGGTGGCTTGGCTGAAGTGTGGGCCCTGCAAAATGGCAGCGTCTAGTGAATTCTGCCGCCCGGTCCGCCAGTGGATCAGCCCTTCATCCTTGGCAGTCTTTTCATTGTAGCCACTGCTGATCCGAGGGTGGAGCTGGCCGAGGTGATGCGGATAGGACGCCAAGCCTTCGATTGCTCCTGCTTCCGCAGTGGTCACCGGATAGAGCAATGGTGTCTGGTCTACCGGTGCATCGATGGAGTCCGTTAGTGCTTGCCACTGCTCGAATAGCGCCCCGTCCACGTGAAGGAGGCGGTCCCTATGCGGTCGCAGGTCCCACTTGCCATCGTGCTTGATGCCGGGCAGATCGCCACTTCCGTCATGGTGGATCGAGTCGAGCAAGGTTGCCGGGGCGAACAGCCAGCTCGCGCTGGTGAAGCCGACGTTTCTTGGTGGACCATATATGTGGATGCCGAACTGTCGAGTTCCCTCGATATCGAAGAGTTCATAGCGGTTAGAGAAGTGTGCGTGAAATCGCAAGTGGCGATATGCGGACTTGCGCAGGATCCCTTCCTTGACTCCTCCAAAATGAGTGTCCGGATGGATCAGTCCCGCGTTCCCGGTGCTGCCAAGGTTGTTCCAGGAGCGACACATGAAAGCCCGATAGAGATCGGGACGCGTTCCTTTGAGAAGTGGATAAGTGGTTTCGCTCCCGAGGAAAATGGTCGTTCCTGCGGCGCTAGACAGCTCATCCAGGAGATACGAGCGTACCGTTTCGTCGCTCAGCAGACGGGCCTTGCGATTGCGCTTTTCGTCCGTCGGCGGCTTGGTTGCCAGCTTGAACCAGGGCTCCAGCTCGGCGAGGATCACGTCCTCCTCCCAGTCGGGGCGCACCCAGGGGGGGTTGCCTACCTGGAGGTCGAAGCCGCCGCGTTGGAAAACCTGGGCGAACTGGAGTTCCCAGTGGAAGAAGCCCTGCGTGTCAGCGAGTTCCTTTGCCACGTGGAGCCAAGGGAACCGAGCAGCCAGCCGGTCGGCGGAGTCCATGCCGGTCCACTTGGTGAGCTCGTCCTCGTATTCGGAGAGCGCCCCCAGGGTGCCAAGGGCGGACGGGATGGAGTTCGGTGGGACGTCGGCGCGGCCGAGGGCGGCCTCGGCGAAGTCGAGCCAGTCGTCCAGGTTCGCTAGCGGGATGATGGCGCGTACCGGGTCTAGCGTCCGCGCACGCGTCTTGCCTCCTCGGCGAGATGTGAGCGAGCCCCGCAGAGACAGTTGCTTGGTCTCGCCGCCGAACAGGGAATCCTGTTCCACTACGGTCGGGAAGCCGGGGTCCGGCTCGGCCTCGACGAGCTCGGTCACCTCGATGACCGACGTTTCCAGATCTCCGAAGCGCCGGTAGACATCTGCGGAGCCGTCGAGCAACGCCGCCTTGTCGAGGGGCCAGAACCACAGGGCGCACCAGACGTCCATGACGGTCTTGAGCCGCCAGTACGGGGTGCCCGGTGCGGTCAGGTCGGCGAGGATCTCGTCGCGGCTGATCGCCTCCTGCGGCTGGGGCAGGTCTTCGGCTTCCCAGACGTCGATGTGACGGCTGATCTCGCGCTCGGAGATCTTCAACCGCTGGACGACCAGGTCCCACAGGAATTCGGCGCGCCGGGTGATCGCTTGGAGGCGCTGGACCTGGGTGAGCTTGTGGCCCTGCTTCCTCTTGGTGGACGGGTCTTTCAGCAGCTCCTTGCGCCAGGCGGCCAGTCGCTTGGCGTCGTCCGGGGCCAGGTTCTTGGCTTCCTTCTCGCTCGCCACCGCGCCCCAGCCCGCCGCGGGCAGCAAGAAATGATGGATGTGCCCGTCGGGAATCGCGCCGTCTCGGAACGGGATGTCCTTGGGCGCGGTCGAGAGCCAGGCCTTCTTCTTGAGGTGGTGCGGCTCGTACACGCGGCGCCCCGCACCGATCAGCGAATTACCCCGGCGCAGGTGCAAGCCGAACCAGGGTGCCTGCAACCCGGGGTGCATGACGTTCAGCCACAGCGAGACCTCCGCCAGCTCCACGGCGGTCTCGTTCAGGTCCACGCCGTAGGCGTTGTGCAGCGCGATATACGCCTTGACCTTTTGCAGCTCTTCCAGGTACCGCTCGGACTCCAATTCCCGGCCGAGCTCTCCCTGACGACGCTTCAGGTACTCGGCGGCCACCTGGTCGATGGCCTCGTTGAGGAACGCACCCGACCCGAGCGCCGGCTCGCAGATGGTCCAGTTCAGGATCTCGCGCGCCGGGGTCGTGGTGCCGTCCTGGTCGAGGCGCTCCTTAAGCGCCAGCTCGACGGTGACCTTCGTGAGCGACGGCGGTGTGTAGTACGACGCGCTGGTCTGCCGGTCGCGTCCGGCGAGCCGGTAGACGAACGAGCCCGGCCGGTACCGGACGCGCTCGTTGGTCCGGACGCCGTTCTCGTCCACCTGCATGACGAAGACGTCCTCGGCGTACGCGCCCGACTCCATCTGCGAACGGGTGATCATCCAGGAGCCGTCCTTCGGGTCGCCGTTCTTGGCGACCTCGTACAGCTCCTCCTTGGCGATGAACCCGGTGTAGGACATCAGCCCCTCGTACACCGCGCCGAGCTGGTTGATGCCGAGCTGCGCGTACGAGATGAACCCGCCGCGCTCCTTCCGCTTGCCCTTGGTCAGCATGAGCAGCCGGAGCACCTGGTGCAGGGCGCCGTTCCGCAATCGGGTGTCGATGCGCGGCGAGTTCGGGTCGTCCTCGTCCAGGACGATCGCGTCCTTACCGATCAGCTTGGTCCGCCTGTGCTCGAACAGCTCGGCCTTCAGCGGCTCGAACCGCAGGCCTTCGCCTTCGGACGTCCCCCGGGGGCGGGCCACCCGCTGCGACGGGTGGTCGCCGTTCACCAACTGGAACAGCAGGTCCAGCGACTCGTACAGGTGGACGCTTTGCCGGGACTGCTCGCCCACCAAGTCCCGCACGACCAGGTCGCCCAGCCGGGCCAGGCTGTATCCCCGGATGTAGGCCTCGTCGTCGGTCGGCAGGATCCCGAGTTCCGGACGCGCCTCGGCGTACAGCAGGAACAGGATTCGGTACAGGTAACGCAGCGCCTCGCGGCTGAGCTCCCTGCCCAGCTCCTTCGGCTCCATGATGTCCTCGGGCCGGTACCCCTGCTCGCGGATCCGGTCCAGGACCTCATTGGCGATGATCTCGACGGACTTGCGCAGCCCCTCGCGCAGTTCCTTGGAGACCCCGACGGCATGCTGCCGGGAGCCGTCCAGGAACTCCGACAGCGGATCCGCGCCACCCTCCTCAGGCGGCAGCAGGGAGTCGGCACCGAACAGTGCGCCGATCGTCTCCAGTTCCTTGGTGTCTCCACGACCCAGCGCGACGTCCAGGCTGACGGCGAGGTAGCGGCCCTCACCCCACGACATCCGGTCGGCGAGGATGATCACGCCACCGGCCAGGATCAGCACGAACCGGATCTGCTCATCCGCGCCGAACAACCACGTCGCGAGCTTGTCGCCGAGCTCGATCCGCTCCCGGCCGTCCAGCTCGACCGGGGACAGCAGCAGTCCCGCCTGCTCGGGATCGAACGCGGCGTCCACGTCCGGGGCCCACCCACATTCGATGGCGACCAGCGTCGGTTCCGCGTGGGCGACCTCGACCGTGTGCTGCTTGTCCCCGCGCACGATCGTCAGTTCCCGCGGCACCGGTGAGAACCCCAGTGCACGCAGCACATCACCGTGCAACTCGTGCAGGTTTTTGCGCCATCCGTCGGGGTCCTTCGGCATGACGCCTTCGCGGATGTCGTCCAACGTGTCGGCGAAGAACAACCGGTCGTTGGTGTAGGAGCTCTTGAGCGCCCGCAGCCCGGCCGCCGGGCTCAGCCCGCCGGCCTCCTCCCGGGCGGCCCACCGTGCCCGGACACCGTCCTTCTTCTTCAGCTCGTTCGGCAAGACCTCGGCCAGGTAGTGCGCCGAGAAGTACTCACCCCGGTTGACCAGCGAGTCGTAGGTCACTTGTCCCCCTCGAGAACGGCGAGGATGCGCAGCAGCGGCTCGCCCGTCGTCCGCATCGACGCGACCAGACGGCGCTGCTCCTCGGCGGTGGCCCGGACGGAGTCGCGCTTGCGGGCGGCGCGCCAGTCCTCCGGAATTCCCTCCAGACTGGCCTGCTCCCACTCGACGACCCGCGACTCGTACGGCGCGAGCTGGCGGTCGACTTCGGCCTCGTGCTTCGTTCGCTTCTCGTCCAGATACCTGCGGGCGGCGTCGACCGTAGGCCGGACGAGCACGCCGAGCCGGTCCAGGTCCGGAGTGCCCGATGTGTTGATCATCTGGGGACCGACTCCGGCCTCGGCCAGTACCTCGGTCATGTCGCGGATCACCGGCGCACCGGGCAGCCCGCTGATGGCCATCCACTCGACGACGGTCGGCTGTCCCAGCGCGTTGGAGTAGATGCCCTGCACCAGGAACGTGGGTTCGTCGACCTTCGCGGTCAGCACTGGCGCCTGCTGGCGGACCAACTGCACCTGCACCTTGTCGACCACCCACTCCACCATCGGATGCAGGTCCGACAGGTAGGCGATGTCCGGCCAGAGCGTCTTGGTCTTGCGGGCCTCGTCCAGCTTGCGCTGCGCGAGCTCGCGGTTGAAGGTGACCTTCATCCGCTCCTTGATCTTGTGGGTGCGCAGGTAGGAGGCGGGTAGCGCCGACAAGCGGTGCACCAGGTCGGCGGGCGGCTCGAACGCCAGCATCTCGCCGTCGTCGTCGATCTTCAGATCAGGGACGACCGTGTCCAGTGCCTCGCGCATGAACTCCTCGGTGGAGGCGAACAGCCGGGGCACGGGGGCGCGCTCCGGCTCGGCCTGCCCGTGGTCCGCTCCGACCGCACCCAGCAGATCGGCCAGGAAGTCGGTGTCCGGCGCCTGTTCCAGCGCCTGCTCCACCGTCTTGCCCTCGAACAGGTCCTTGATCAGCCGGTCCTCCTCCTTCTTGGCGGAGAACTCGCCGGTGACCGCCTCGGCGGTGCCGAGGCTGTTGTACGCCTGCTCCTCGCGGCGCAGCAGCTTCTCGGAGACCACCGTGTCGTCCAGGGCATCCTCGACAGCCGACTCGAGGATGAGCGCGCTGAACTGCGGCTGGTGCGTCTGCCCGTACCGGTCGATGCGGCCGTTGCGCTGTTCGATCCGAATCAGGCTCCATGGCAGGTCGTAGTGGATCAGGTGGTGGCACTGCCGGTGCAGGTTGACACCCTCGGACGCGACGTCGCCGGTGAACAGCACCCGCACCTTGCTGTCGGCCAGCGAAAAATCCTCGACGATCTGCTGCTGCTGCTGGTCCGGCAGGCCACCGTGCATGATCTGCACCTGGTCCCTCGTGAGGCCGAGCTCACCCGGCACGACCTTCTGGAGCCAGTCCAAGGTCGGGACGCTTTCGGAGAACACCACGGCTCGCGTGGCCCCCTTGCCGACGCCGATCTCCTTGAGTTTCGCGACGAGCGCTTTCAGTTTGGACGTCTCGTCGGCCTTCACGGCGGCGACGAGCCCGGCCAACCGTCCCAACGCCTCGACTTCGCGCGGCTCGGTCGCGTTCTCGAGTCGCCGTCCGACGGTGATGGACAGGGCCCGCGGCGATGAGAGGAACGCCTTGGCCAGCGTGTACGGGAACAGCCTGCGATCGCGGCCGACGACCGGCGCGACCTGACCGGACTCCGGCAGCCAGGTTTCCCTCAACTCCCGGAAGACCGCCTCCTCGGCCTCGGAAGCCATGCAGTGAATCGCCTCCGACGGGCCGCGCGTCGGCCACCTGCCGCCGATCTGGTCGCGGACCTCCGGGCTCACCTTCGTGCGGCGGATGTAGAGGTGTTCGATGTCCTTGGCGGAGTACTTCCTCTTGTCCACGATGGCGGCCGGGTCGAGCAGGCTGATCAGCTCGGCGAACGACTCGGCGACGCCGTTGTGCGGAGTCGCGCTGGCCAGCAGCAGCGCATCGGTGTGCCGGGCCAGCAACGCGGCGAGGTCGTTGCGCAGATTCCCCTTGTTGATCACGTTGTGCGACTCGTCGATGACGACGGCGTCCCAGTGCATGTTCCGCAGGTGCTGGCCGTACTTGCCCTGGTTCTTCAGGGTGTCGACGGAGATGATGACCCGCTTGTAGTAAAGGAACGGGTTACGGCCCGCCGGGATGTCCCGCTGGATGCGTTCCAGCCCCACCGAGTCGAGCCGGACGAGCGGGATCGCGAACCGTGTCCACAGCTCGTGCTGGAACTGCTCCAACACCTGCTGCGGGGTGACCACCAGGATGCGCTCGCCCCGGCCTCGCCGGATCAGTTCGGCGAGGATCAGGCCGATCTCCAGCGTCTTGCCGAGCCCGACCACGTCCGCAATCAGGATGCGCGGTCGCAGCCCCTTCAGCGCCAGTTCGGCCGGACGCTGCTGGTAGGGGAGCGGGTCCAACAGGAAGCGGTCTGGCAGTGCCAGGCCGCGCTCGGACTGGGGGAGCGGCGTGCGGCGCAGCACCGACTCCAGGAACAGGCGGCTCTTGGCGAAGCGGGGGGTGTCGTCGGCGACGAGCTCGGTGTCCTCCGGACGCAGCGGATTCACCTCGTCGAGGCCGGTGAAGAAGACCCCGTCCTCGTCGCGGACCAGCTCCGACACGCCCACGGCCTTGATCATGTAACCGTCGTGCTCGGTCGGCGTGCACGTCCGGACCATCCACTCGGTGTCGCGCACCTCGATGCGCGCGCCCGGCGCGAACGGCGTCGCCTCGCTGACGGTCACTCCCACGGCTCCTTCGCTTGTTGTCACTCAGGGTAGGCGTGCGGCACCGGTCAGAGGGACCGGTCTCGCTGGTACGCGCTGCACAGCCGACTTGCTAGACGCTCGACCACGGGGGTCGGTGTACGGGGTGGCCGGTCACGCCGAGGCACCCGGCGCGGCGGATCGACGTCGGCCGGGGGATCCGACGGTCGCGCCACATAGGTGGCCTCCGTCAGCCGGACGAGCGCTTCGCCGGGCGTCAGCCCCGCCGAGGCGAGCACGTGCCGGAAACGCTCGCGGGCGTCGTCCAGGTCGAGCCGGTCGCTCGCCTCGTGCTCGATCATGCCGCTGATCACCGGCACCAGCTCCGGCGGCAGCCCGCTCAGGTCCGGTGCGGTGTTCTGATCCGTGATCGCGTACAACAGGGCGGGCAACTGCGGGCGCTGGTAGGGGTAGTGCGCGGTCAGAGCGAACAGCAGGCTCGCCCCCAGGGAGTAGACATCCGCGGCCGGAGTGAGGTTCCGGGGCGTCGAGACCTGTTCGGGCGACATGGTCACCGGGGTGCCGAGCGTGGCGCCGCTGGTGGTGAGTTCGAGGGCGTCCGCGGTCAGCGCCTCGCCGAGGGAGACCAGCCCGAAATCGATGATCTTGGGTCCGTCGTGGGCGAGCAGGATGTTGGCCGGCTTCAGATCGCGGTGCAGCAGTCCCGCCTCGTGGACGGCGCCCAGTCCCTCGGCGAGCAGGTCGCCCAGTGCCGCTCCGGTGTCCGTCCCCAGCGGACCGTTCTCATTGACGAAGTCGCGCAGCGTGAGCCCGCGGACGTACTCCATCGCCATCCACGGTCGCTCGTCGTCCGGCCCGGCGGCGATGAGCGAGGCCACCCGAGGCCCCTGCACCATGCCCATGGCGGCGATCTCACGCTCGAAGCGTGCCCGGAAGTCCTCGCGTTCCGCGTACTGCTTGTGGATGATCTTGACGGCGACCTGGATGCCATCCGAGGTGACCCCGAAGAAGACCTGTCCCATTCCGCCTTCGCCGAGCCGACCGTGCAGCGCGATGCCCGAGATCCGGCGCGGATCGGAGGGCGAGAGGGACTGCATGAATCACCTGCCTTGTCACGATCCGCCATGAGCTGCCCAAGATCATACTCTGACCGCGCTTGACACAAAGCGAAACGAGCCAGGTCGTCATGCGCGATGTCCCGCGTGGGTATGAGCGAGCGCGCTGTTCGGCTATGGGATGAGCATTGTAGGGAAACCGGTACACCCGGTCTTTACCTTCCGCTAAGGTTCCGGTGATCATTGGGGAGCCGGAGGCTATGGTATGTCGGAGTTGGTTCCAGCGGCGTGGATGGTCCGTGCGGGGCGCGATGGCGAACGAGAGGGGCAAGTCCTTGCCGAGGGTTTCGCGATCGTCGGCTGGGACGAGCTCGGAGACATCGGCGGCGCCGAGACCAGGGAGGATCTCCGCAGGATCATCCAGGAGACCTACCCGGACGACGGCAAGGCGCGCATCGCCAACTGGACCGGCCAACTGTGGCGGTTCCTGAGCGGTATCCGGGAGGGTGACCATGTCGTCCTGCCGCTCAAGACCCACCCCGGACGACTGGCGGTGGGACGCGTCATCGGCCCCTACGTTTACCGTCACGACGCGCCGGTGGGACTTCGGCACATCCGGCCGGTCGAATGGCTTCGAACCGATATTCCCCGTGACGCTGTAAAACAAGATCTTCTGGACAGTCTGGGATCCTTGTTGACGGTCTGTGGCCTGACCCGATTTGACGCCGCGCGGCGCGTCGCACACCTGGCCGCCCACGGCGTCGATCCGGGCGACGGCGAGGGCGAACACGAGTCCAGGAGTCGGGCCGAGCTGTTGGCGGAGGCGGCCGACCGCAGTCCCGACAATCCCTTCCGGCTGTCGATCAGGGATCTCCTCGGATACTGGGGCGCGGCCCGCCGGACGCCGAGCGTCGTGGCCGAGATCGAAGAGGCACTGGCGGAGAAGGGGCTGGCGACCCGGCCGGCGTTCACCGAGGGATGGCTCGACAACATCATCCAGCTCGTCCCGGTGGGGCAGGAGCCGGTCGTCGGTGAGACGAGCTCCCCCGCGCAGGTGGCCGAGGACACCGAGGACGTCTCGGAACTGCCGGGGATCACGCTCCGGATCGGGGACCTCAGGGCGGCGAACCGCGAGGTGGCGACGGTCCGCCCCGAGGGGTCGCTGCACACCGCGACCACGCTGATGGTGCTGAACAACTACTCCCAGCTCGCCGTGGTCTCGGAGGACGGGACGTTCCACGGCGCGGTGAGCTGGGAGTCCATCGGGCGCGCCCAGATCGCCCGATCGAACGCCACGCTGACCGACGCCACCGTGCCGGCCTCGGTCGTGGAGTACCACGAGCCGCTGCTCGAGCAGATCGGCCAGATCTATACGCGAGGCTTCGTGTTCGTCCGCAGCCAGGACAAGTCAGGGCTGTGCGGGATCGTCACGGCGGCCGACCTGACCAGCCAGTTCGATGATCTAGCCAGGCCCTTCGTCCTGCTGGAGGAGATCGAACGTCGACTCCGGCGCAGGGCGGATGAGAAGCTGTCACTGGACGAGATCCGCAGCAAGGTCCGGATGCGGCCGGATCGGGTGCGTTCGGCGGCCGACCTCACGCTCGGCAGCTACCGGTATCTCTTCGAGCCGGAGGAGCACTGGAAGAAGCTCGACTGGCCGCTCGACCGCCGAATCTTCCTCGACCGGCTGGAGGCCGTGCGCAGGATTCGGAACGACACCATGCACTTCAGCCCGGACCCCCTGGGCGACGAAGACCTGACCACTCTCACCAGCTTCCTGGCCCTTCTCCGCACCGTCCAACCGGACGCCTGAGCCGAAACGGCGGGAACCGGCTGCCGCACCAACCCGGTGTCCGGCCCCTGCGGCGCGGGCCGGACATTTAGATCACCTGGTGCGGAGTTCGGTGAGGACGGTCCGCCAGTCGGAGGGGGAGAACTCCAGTGGGGAAGCCGTGAACGGAGCCTTGGTGTCGCGGACGCCGATCGTGTCGTCCATGGCGCGGCCAACCTCCACGCAGTTGCCGTCCGGGTTGCAGCGGCTCGACTTGCGCCGGCTCGATAATCGCGTGGTTCTGTCGGTGATCCTGCCCGCCTGGCCATGTGTTCGGCCAGCTTGTCAAGGAAGGCGAGACCGGAGTCCGCGGGTAGAGCCACATCCCGGCGTCGCTCGTAGAACTCCGGGTACAAGGCCAGGTCGTTCCGGCCGCTGAGCATGATGTCGGCGGTCGCGGTGTCGAGCACCACGAGCGTCGGATCTCCCGGCTCTGGATAGGTGTAGATCGAGAAGGACGCCTTCCGAAGGAGGCCGCCGGGGACCGGGGCGTTGTAAGGAAGGCGGGTGAAAAGCGTTCGCGGAACGGGACACGGCGTGACGATGAGCTGGCAGATGGGGCGCCCGTCCCCTGTCGTCCCACCGGCTTCCCCGAGGTGTCTGATGTCCCCGGAGCTGTTCCCGTCCGTCAAGCCGTCCTCGTCCCTGCGGTGGTGCCGCTCGTTTCCCGGAGACGCGGAGCGGGTGGCGGCCGTCCGGCGGTTCGTCGCGCTGCTGTTGGACGGCTGCCCCGTCCTCGATGACGTGCTGTTGTCGATGGACGAGCTGGTCGTCAACGCGCTCCCGGCACACCAAGTCGGGCCTTGCCAGCGGGCCGTTCGCCGTCGAGATCCGCCGTGACCACGGAACCGTCGCGATCTCCGTCCGCGACCAGGGCGGTCCCACCGAACCGGTCGCGTCCGACGCCGACGACTACGCCGAGTCGGGACGTGGCCTGCGGACGGACCCGGCGCTCGCCACCCGGTGGGGCTGGTTCGGCAACGACCACCCCCGCACCGTCACCGCCGTCTTCGCCGAGACGACGACATGGACGGAAGCCGCGTGACCTCCGCCGCCGTCCATCATCAGACGGCCGACCGCGTCCACACGGCGGCTCTCGCTGTCTGGCCGTCCCCGCCAACCGTGGGCATCACCGTGCAGTTCGTCCGCGACCGCGGGCAGCAGCGCCCTACCTGATCGCCGCTCCGTTAACCTTGGCGTCGTGAGCACGTCGACCTACCTGCTGATCCTGGGGGAGATCCGGGCCATCGCCTGGGTGCTGAGTGAGAGCCGGATGGCGTTCCCGCGCACGCCCCGATCCGAGGTGAACCAGCTCACGGTCGGGGATGAACTGCTCATCTACGCGACGCGCGGAGCGTTCGGCAACCCCACCCGCGACCGGGGCCGGGTCATCGGCCGCGCCACCGTCACCTCCGCCGTGACGGAGCTGGACGAGCCGGTGGAGATCGCGGGCCGTGAGTTCCCGCGCGGCTGTGCTCTGAGCATCGACGCGCTCGCCCCGTTCCGCAGTGGGGTCGAGCTGCAACCTCTCGTTGAACGCCTCGATGCCTTCCCCGATCCGAAGGTGTGGAGCGTCCGGCTCCGCCGTCCGCTGCTCCGGCTGTCCGAGCGTGACGCCAACCTGCTGCGCGAGGCCCTGCGTCCGATGGCCGGCTCTCCGGACGAGCATCTTGGCTCCTACCTGGACCGGGCGGCTGCGCGTCCATCCTGACCAACGTCGCACGATTACGGTTTGGCCGACCCTTCAGGGCTCGGCCAGGTGGGACGTGCCCGGCATGCCGCCGGCCGAAGGCCTGCGGGCCTCGGGCAGAACGGGAAGGACGCCGGCGCTGGTCAGGTCACCGGTCGTGATGAGCGGCCCCTGGACCACTCGGGTCAGTAGATCGGCCTGGCGCGGCTCCAGCCGCACACATCCCGTCAGCACTGAAAGCAGAGCCAGCAACTCGACGGTGAACTCGCGCTCCCACGTTTCGAGCACGATGTCGTCGAGTTCGCTCGTCCTTCTCTTGTTGCGGGGCCGTGCCGTCCTGTCGTTCAGCCACCGCCACACGATGCGTCGTCCACTGACCTGGTAGTTGATGACTCCAGGCGGCACGGGCCTGAAGGCGCCTTCTCCCACCAGAAGGGACTGCGTCCGCTCGTCATAGGGGAGCTGGTCGGGGAGCTGCGTGGGAAGTTCACGGACCGGTGAATCGACCCTGATGCCGAAGCGTTCGATGACGGCGAAATCGCCTTCCCCGCGTCCCACAGGCGGGTCAACACATCGTGTTCCGTAGGAGTGCAGCCAGAGAATGTCGCGACCGAGCTCGACGGCTTGCCGCCAGAGTACGGGGTCGGCGGAAAGGGGCACCCGAACTCCGGGCCGTTGGAGGTTGACCGAGAACCGCGCGGTGTACGCGGGGTGTGCCGTCAGCGCTCCGATGTAGGCCAGCACATCGACGGCCGTCACCTTCAGCCCCAGGGTCTCCTCGAGCGCGGTCAGCAGCCCCGGTGCCAGATTCGGTGACCGTGTTGACGGGTCCCGCCACAGCGGCCGGACGCCACCTCCCCGACCGTTGTAGTGGTGGAGATCGGGGATGAGCCCGGGAAAAATCAGTGCTGGGCCGACAGATATCTCATGCGCGTCCTGTTCCGAAACGAAGATCTGGTCATCGGAGCGGACGCGCCAGAGTGCCGGTCGCGGCATTTCCAGGATGCGGCTGTCGGGGATCAGCCACTGTCGGTCGAAGGACCGGTAAGCCACCCGAACGGGGACTCGGGCGGGGCCATGCTCCTCGGCCAGGTTCCGTTGCGACGGCGGAAATCCCGGAAGCGGAGCGGGCCTGCTATGCAGGGTTCGGTCGCGTGACTCGCGGAAGAGTCGCCGACGCTGTTCGACAGGGGCGGAGATCAGATGTCGCCAGCGCTCCCGTAGCGTCTCGGGGCTGGGCGCGTAGACCCACGTCCGGCCGGGGGTCACGCCGCGCGAGCGCCAAGGCATCAGATCAGCCAGCGCCGGATGACGCGTCCACTCCGAATCCGCCGCGGGGAGGAACGGGCTCTGCCAGTCGTCATCGCAGACGCGCCACTCAGGGGAGGTCGTCCGCAGCTCGCGTAGTGAACTCTCCTTCTCTGCTCGGGTTCCGTGGAGTTCGACGTAGTGCACTCGGGCGGGTACCTGCTCGTCCGTTCCCGAAGGCCGGGCGAAGATGAGAACGCACAGTTTGCGTCCCACCTGCGGTCCGAAAATCCTGCCGGCCATCGGTGGCCGGTTGCCCTCCGGAGACAGCTCGATGACCCATCCCAAGGCGCACGTGCGGCGAAGGTACTCCCGGAGTCCACAGAAGGCACGGCTCTTCACCACGCTCGACGGCAGGACGTACGCCACCACCCCCGCATCGGACTGTGGATGGGCCTCGAAGACCTTCCATGCCGCCCAGCGCAGGAAGTACCAGGGCATTCCGTGAAGGTCTGACTCGTAGCGTCCCATGCCCGGAGCGCGAAACTCGTCAAGGGAAGGACGCTCGATCACAGCGGCCGGACCGGTCGCCCTTCCACGGCGCTCCTCGATCCAAGGTGCGCGGCCTCGTGCGTTTTCCACGTGAGGTGGGTTACCGATCACGACCATGACGGGAACGTCACGCTTCAATCTGTTCGCCTCGTCGCGGTTCTTCTCCATCACACGGTAGGCGGACCCGAGCGGCTGTTGTGAATGGTGCGGGTTCGCCAGCGCGTCGGTCAGGAAGCGAAGCTCCTGAATTGGGGCCTCGATGCCGAACAGACTTCGGAAAGTGCCGTGTATTCGGAGTTCGGCAACCGCGTACGGAGCCACCTGGATCTCGAAACCGATCAGCCGCTTACGCAGCAGATCCTTGACATACTCCTCCCGCGCACCCCGCCCCAGGGCCGACCCGACCCGGCGCGCCACCGCGCTCACGACTTCGACGAGGAAGGCTCCCGTGCCCATGGCGGCATCGATGACCATCACGTCGTCGTCGGCGAACCCGCGCTCCTTGCCCAGGTGGAGTCGTAGTACCTCGTCGGTGAAGCCGACGATGGACCGGGCCACGCCCCCCGGGGTGTAGTACGAGCCGGTGCCCCGGCGGAGCTGGGGGTCGTACTCGCCGAGGAAACGCGCGTAGAGCTCGTTGTAGGCCTGGATCGGCGAGACGTCGAGCTCCCTGAGATCGGACACCGCGAGCATGCGCCGCAATGTGTCGATGGTCTGGAGCTCGTCGGAACCTCCGCCCGTGAGGACGGCGAATGCCTGCCCCATGACCTGGTGCCGCTTGGTCAACTGCCGGGCGATCTCAGCGTAGGACCCAGTGGAGATGTCGATCCCGTCCGATCGGGCCAGGAGTAGCGCGAAGGTCACCGTCTGGGCGAACGCGTCGGCGAACTGCTCGTTGTCCAGACCGGGGAACAGCAGGGTCCGCCAGTCGTCGGCGAGGAGCGACAGGCGTTCCCGGGCTTTGCGGTCGCTCGGATCGGCCAGCGTCGCGATCACCTCCTCCTTGAGGAGAAGGCAGAGGCCGGCCATGATCTTCACGAGGTCGCCGAGGGTTCGCGGCGCCTCCGGCTCCCAGAGCAGGAACCCGTAAACCAGACTCTTCAGCTCTTCCGCGGCCGTGTCGGACGGCCGTCGTAGCCCCGACCGCGACTCGGCGATCCGGACGATGGGAATTCGGAGCTCACCGAAGGAATAAAGTCCCCAGGCCAACCCGTCGGTGTAGAGAACGTTCGGCAGCGCCTGGAGCTTTGCCCACTGTTCGCGGTCCGCCTTCGTCGGCCCCCAGGACCGATCGGTCGGAACTCCCTTGCCGGGGGCTTTGAGCTCGAGATATCCGACTCTGACACGTCCGACGTCCACGGCATAGTCGGGGCGGGCGCGCAGGTCCTTGAGCCTCACCTCGCCGTAGGGGACGGCCTCGATCCCGGCGAGTGCGCCCAGTTCCCGAAGCAACCGTTCCAGCGGCCCGCGGAGCTGGTCTTCGGCCTCTCCGCCACGTCCGCTCTTCTGCGCCACCTCGTTCGCGAACGCGGTCAGCGCGGCGTTGGCGGTGCGAGGAGGAAGCTGCCTGAACGGTCTGGCCACGGTGACCTCCGGTGAACGCTCCGCGTGTTCACCGTGACTCCCGGCAGCCGAAGCGGCAAGAGGTACGGGGATGTCCTGGCCACAACCGGGCATTCGGTCGGTCTAGGGAACCTCGCGCTCCGGAGGGATACGCGGTGCGGCGCGACCGGATCTGGTCATGGTCGGCGGGGATGACGCCGGGTTCATCGTCCGCTTCGCAGGTCACCTGAACGTCCTGGTGCTCGACCGGTACGAAGGGCGGTCATGGTCTGGGCCGATCTTCTCTCGGTGAGGCTGACCCGGGCCTATGCTCGCGACATCTCCGAGATCTGGCCCGGACGCACGGCGTTCCCGTCAAGTCCGGAAATCTGCACCATGTGAACAGAGTCAACAGGTTGATCGCCCATTGACTGGGTCGTATTCTGTGTATCCCGGTCATGCCGGCTACTCCTCCGGAGGTGATCATGTCTGGGCTGCGGCGACATGCGCATTGCGTCGATGGCAAGGCTCCGTACGAACCGCTCGCGGAGCTGCTTCCCGGTCCTGAACGGCGAGAGTTGGCCGAGGCTCTTGCGTCCCGTGTGTCGGCCGAAGAGCTGGCCCACATGCTGGAGGCCCTTCCGCTCGACGTGCGACGCGCCGCCTTGGCGCCGGTCGGTGTGCGGGACGCCCGGAGGGTCCCGGCGTCGGCGGTCGCCGCCGCCCTCCGGCTGCTGAGCGGCGGCGATCCACGCCGAACCGAACGCTTCCGTTCGATCCTCGCCGGGTTCGCGTGGCACGCCTTCGGTAATTCCGACGGCCTCGGCCGTGACGACTGCGTGGCTCTGCTGACCGAAACCGGAGCCGCCGACGTCCTGCACCGTTCAGAACATCTGCGGAGCTGGGCTGCCTGGGAGTATCCGGACACGATTCGGCTCTGGTCACTCGCCCAGGTCGTCCAGGACGACAGGCCGCTCGCCGCCTTGGCCCTCGGCCTGCTCGCCGGGGAGGCCGCCCACCTCGCCCACACCGGGGCCGCGATCCGGTCCGCCTGGGAGCGGCTCCGGAGCATTCATCCCGACCTTCCCGAACAGCCGATCGACGCGAGGCGGTTGTGTGCCATCGCCCGCCCCGAGACAACCACCCCGCCCGCGGAAAGCGAGCTGACGTTGAACTCCGAAACCAGCGACGCCGCCACGGCACCGATCGACACCGAAGATCTCGCCGTCGAGCTCGGCCGTCTCCGCGAGTGCTTCCTGGCCGCCGCCGATTCGGCGGAACGCGTTGCCGGACGCCTTCGCCGTGGAGAACGGCCGGACGACACCGACCTCGACCACGTGCGCGACGCCGTTCGTGACTTCGACACCCTCCGCGTCAAGGTGGCGGCCCTCGGTGGAGACGAACCCGCCGCCGAACTCGCCGACCTGGAGCGACGCGTCCACGTGACCTCGCAGGTCGAACGGGCCCGCGCCCTGGCCGGGCTGCGCGGCCCCGAGATGCTCGCCGAGGAGATCGACGAGATCCGGGCCATGAGCCACGGCCCGGATGCCGAGCGTCTGGTCGTTCTGGCCGAGCTGCTGGACGCGCTGGCCGACGGCGACGAGGACCGGGCCGTCGAACTCGCGGACCGGGCCGCCATCGAGCTTCCCGACCGCTTCCGGAAGGTCGTGTTCGCCGCCACGAGGGGACGGCTGGACATGGCAGCCGAACCGAGCCCCGCGACACTTCAGGAACAGGAGACCACCGCGCAAGCCGAACCGGAACCGGAGCCCCGACCGGAACCGGAGCCCGAGCCGACGCCAGAGCCCGAGCCGCAGGCCGAACGCGAGGCGAACGGGGTCCTGGAACCGGAACTGTACGCCGATCACGAGTCCGTCGAGCCGGGGCTCCCCGAGGACGATCTGGCCGAGCTCGACGCCATCATCCGCGAGGCGACCGGCGGCCAACGCGACGACCGGGTTGAAGTGGTCACAGAACAGTCCGGTTCTCCCGCCGAAGAGTCCGAGCCGGTCACCGAACCGGCCCCACCGGAAGCGAACGAGCGCGACCGGCGAGAGGCCGAGGAGTTCGTAGAGGCCGAGGTCGCCGCCATCCGCGCTGGACGCTTCGGGCTCGCCGCCCACCTGCGCGAGGCCGCGGGACGGCCCGAAGCCGAGTGCAACGCCCGCCGCTGCGCCGCGCTCGCCAGTCACATGGCGCTGTTCGGCCAGGAACTCGCCGGGGAGTTCACGCTCGCCGCCGAGGGGCTGGAACCCAAGGCCTTCGCCGACGACCTCGGCGGCGCGATGCTGGCGTGGGCCGCCGGGATCCGCGCGGGGATCGTCTGCCCGACACCCGAATCCACCCAGCTCGTCGACCAGCTCAGCGTCTTCTTCACCGAATGGCCGCTGCTGCGCGAGTGCGGCGAGGCGTTCGTGCAGGCGGCCCGGTCTGGGGCCTACCTCAGCCCCGACATGGACGGTCTGATCCGCGGCGCTGCGGCCGCGCACGAGGAGCGGCGCACCGCGCAGGGCGAGGCCTATCGCCTCCTGACGGAGGGACCCCGCGGGAAGATCAAGTTCCAGTTCGCCACCGAGGTGTTCAAGTCCCTGCTCAAGAAGGACGGCGGCGCGATCGGGGAGCTGCTGGCCGTCGTTGCGGCCGACGACGCTTCCCGCGTGGCGGAGGTCGGCGCCGCCGCCGTACGGCTCGCCGCTCCGTCCGAGCGGGACCGCGTCATCGCCGAGGCCGAGGTACGGCTCGGCCGCAAGAGGAACACCATCATCGGTCCCGCACGCAAGAAGGTGGAGGAGCGCACCGCCACCGCCCTGGCGGTGGTGGACAGGTGGGTCAGGGCCGTCCGCAGGCACGACGAGCAGGCCGGGGACCATCAGGACCACCGGGTCGCGACCTTGCGGCAGCTGCGGGACACCATGACCGAGAAGCGGGCCCGGATCACCGGCGAGTTCGCCGACCTCACCCCCCACGCGGCCGACGCGGACCCGGTGATCCGGGCCGCCGCGCAGGCTGCCGCCGGGCTGCTCGACCGCACGGTCGACCTGCTCGACGGCGCGCCGCTGCCGACC
>NZ_JBFAOF010000009.1:0-33387 GCF_040675125.1 Spirillospora sp. NPDC049652
GGCCGCGAGCCGCTCCACCTGGTCGAGCTCCCGGACGGCGCGCGCCGGGTCGCGCTCGGCGAGGGCGGACGCGGCCCGGGCGGTGAGCCGCAGCGAGAACAGCCGCTGCGCGACCGCGTCGTGCAGCTCGCGCGCCAGCCGGTTCCGCTCGGCGACGACGGTCAGCTCGCGGTTCGCCTCGTACAGCCGCGCGTTGGTGATCGCGATCGCGGCGTGCGCGGCGAACAGGGTCAGCAGCTCCTGGTCGCGCTCGCTGAACCCGCGCCGTCCCACCAGGCCACCGCACGACCCCGCCTGCGCGGGCACGGCCGTGGGGTCGGTGACGGCGCGGACGTCGCCGGAGGCGTGTGAGGCGGGGGTGCGGCGGTTGGCCAGGAAGAGCAGGCCGAGCACCTGCTCGCCGTCCCGGATCGGGACGCCGAGGAAGTCCTTCAGCACCGGATGCGCCGCTGGCCAGCCCTCGAACTCGGGCTCGCGGCGGATGTCGTCGAGCCGCCTCGGCTCGCTGTCGCGGAGCATCGCGGCGAGCATGCCGTGCTGACGCGGCATGGGACCGATCCGCTCCCACTGGGCGGAGCTGACGCCCTCGACGACGAACTCGGCGAACGAGCCCTGGTCGTCCGGGACACCGAGGGCGGCGTAGCGGGCGTCCAGCAGCCGCGCGGCAGCCCGGACGATCACCTGGAGCACCTCGCGGACCGACAGGTGCCGGGTGACCGCGAGCACGGCCGAGCTGACCGCGTGCAGCGCGGCCTCCTCGTCGCTCTCGCGCGCGTACCCGCCCGCAGCTGCTTGCACGCCCGGCGCGTGGCTGCGCGCGTGCGCGCGCTCACGCCCGCGCGCGTGCCCGCCGTCGCCCGGGCGCGCGTGCCCGCCCCCGCACTCGCACTCGTGCGCGTTGTCGCAGCCCACGTCGGATGCGCTCATACCGGTTCGGCCCGGCCCCTCATCCTCGCCGGTGAACGCCGTTGCGCCCACCTGTGAAAACCGTACTCGCTGGACGCCCCACGGCGAATCAGCCCCTGGGCCGGGCTCCGCCGCTCGCACGTCCTCCCCGTGGACGAGCCCCGCAAACGCCCCCTCACCCATCGGCGGTATGGGACCACCTGAGTAGGATTCGGCGATTTCTCAAGATCCCACTACATCGGGGTTCCTTTTGAGCCGTTCCCTCCGGCGGGTGACCGCGTTCATCGCCGCCTCGGCGACCGTCCTGACGGTCGCCGCCGTGCAAGCGTCCACGACCCCGGCCACGGCCGCCGTCACCGCCGACACAGCCGCCGCCAGGAGCTCCTGGCGCGTCTCCTTCCGCGCCTCCACCGGATCCGCTTCCACCGCGACCGTCGCGACAGGCAAGTCCACTGCCTGGACGTTCACCACCGACAGCAGCGGTTCGAGGCCGCGCGCCTACCATCTGACCGGCGGAAAGTGGCGCGCGTCCGCGCTGCCCCGCACGATGGACGAGACGATCGACGTCACGTCCGCCTCCTCCGACCGGAACCTCTGGGTCGGGACGATGGAAGCGTTCACGACCTCCTCAAAGGCCGCGCCTTCCCGGAAGATCCCCCCGCGCGTCCTGCGCTGGGACGGCCGCAAGTGGACGATCATGAAGTCGTTCCCCGGCAGCATGCTGACGGGGATCGCCGCGCCGAGCGCGCGCGACGTCTGGGTCTTCACGGTGGGGCGGTCCGACGAGACCAAGGCCGCCATCTGGCACTTCGACGGCCGCGCCTGGAAGCGGACCGCCACCCGGGTCCAGGTGCACGACGTGGTCTTCCGGTCGTCCCGCGACATCTGGGCCGCGGGCTTCGACAACTCGGGCGACGGCAGCTCGGTCGTGGCGCACTTCGACGGCCGTGCCTGGAAGCGCGAACGCCTCCCCCGGAGCGCCGCCGACGCCTTCTTCTCCGGCATCACCGCCGACCGCGACCACATCTGGGTGGCCGGCCGCGACCTGCGCGGGAAGAGCTATGTCTTCTTCCGGGACCGGCGCGGCTGGCACCGCGAGCGGATCCCCGGGGCGGACGAACTCAGCGTGACCTCGCGGCCCGTCGTGACCGACCGGGGCGACTTCATGCTCATGGGCATGCCGCTCGGTGAGAGCACCCCGCCTCGCTACCGGGAGCGCAACGTGCTGTACCACCGCAACGCCGCAGGCAAATGGCATGTGGACCTCATCCCGGAAAAGCTGGGCGGACGCGAGTTCGACGCGTGGGAGAACGTGACGCCGTTGCGCGGGACGGGCACGCTCCTGCTCGGCGGAACCCTCGGCACCCGTCCGGCGGTCGTGGCGTACCGCCCGAACCACTGAGCACCCCGCTCTGAGCCGCTCGCGGCCCCTCCCGGCGGGGGCCGCGAGCCCTAGGTCCAAGGGCTGACGATCATTTGCCCGCGCGGCCGATGTGGCTGTCGGACGGGCGAAATAGCGTCGGCGGCATGACGAAGACCGCACTGATCACCGGAGCGTCCAAGGGCCTGGGCCGTGCCCTCGCCGCCGCACTCGCCCGCGACGGCTGGACGGTCGTCGTCGACGCCCGCTCGGCCGACGCGCTGGCCGAGGCCGCCGCAGCGATCGGCCCGAACGCCGTCCCCGTCCCCGGCGACGTCGCGGACCCGGCGCACCGGGCGGACCTGCTCCGGGCCGTGGAGGCGGCGGGCGGGATCGACCTGCTGGTCAACAACGCGAGCACGCTCGGCACGACGCCGCTGCCGCGCCTGGCCGACCAGCCGCTGGACGAGTTCGAGGCCGCGTTCCGCACCAACGTCGTCGCGCCGCTGGCGCTCGTCCAGGCGTTCCTGCCGGGGCTGCGCGAGCGGCGCGGAGCGATCCTCAACATCAGTTCGGACGCGGCGGTCAAGGGCTACCCGACCTGGGGCGGCTACGGCGCCACCAAGGCCGCGCTGGACCAGCTCTCGCACGTGCTGGCGGCCGAGGAGCCCGACGTGGCCGTCTGGTGGGTCGATCCCGGTGACATGCGCACCGACATGCTGCGCGCCTCTGGCGAGGACGCGGACTCCGCTCCCCCGCCCGAGCAGGCCGCCGCCGCGCTGCTCGGCCTGATCGCGTCGCGGGGGCCCAGCGGCCGCAAGCGCGTCGCCGACCTCGGCTCACCCATTCCGGAAGGAACCGCACAATGACCACTGTGCTGGAACCCGAAACCCCCTCCGAGCCCTCCGACGGCCCCCTGATCGACCACGCCTCCCTCGCTGACGACGTCCCCCGTACCGCGCCCGCCGCCGACCCCACGCCGGACGGCGTGGCCGCCGAGCCCGCGGGCGGGGTCTGGAGCGGGCGGATGCTGCTGCCCACGCTCGGCATCGTGCTGGTCGTGACGCTGCTGGCGTTCGAGTCGATGGCGGTCGGGACGGTCATGCCGGTCACGGCGCGCGACCTGGACGGCCTGTCGCTGTACGGCTGGGGGTTCAGCGCGACGCTGATCGCCAGCCTGCTGACCACCGTGCTCTCGGGCGGCTGGGTGGACCGTTCCGGTCCGGCCCGGCCGCTGCTGACGGGGCTCGCGCTGTTCGTGGCGGGCCTGGCGACGGCCGGGGCCGCCCCCACCATGTGGGTCTTCATCGGGTCCCGCACCCTGCAGGGCCTCGGCACCGGGATCGCGATGGTCGCGGTGTACGTGCTGATCGCCCGCGTCTACGCCGAGTACCTGCGGCCCCGTGTGTTCGCGGCGCTGTCGGCCGCGTGGGTGCTGCCGTCGCTGATCGGCCCGGCCATCGGCGGGCTGGTCGCGCAGCACGCGGGCTGGCGCTGGGTGTTCCTCGGGCTGATCCCGCTGGTCGTCCCGGCGGCGGCGCTGCTGGTGCCCGCGCTGCGCGACGTCGGGCCGGGCGAGGGGACGCCGCGGCGGACCCCGGCCGTCCGGTACCTCGCGGCGGTCACCGTCTCGGGCGGCGCGGGCGTGCTGCTGTACGGCCTCCAGCACCCCGGAGTCGTCATGGCCGTGGGCGTGGCGGCCGGACTGGCCGGCCTGGGTTTCGGGCTGCCGAAAATGCTGCCCACCGGGACGCTGCGGTTCGGCCGCGGGCTGCCCAGCGTGGTGCTGACGCGCGGCCTGCTGTCCGGCGCGTTCTTCGGCATGGACGTCTTCATCCCGCTGGCGCTGACCAGCCTGCACAAGTTCAGCCCCCCGCAGGCGGGCGTCGTGCTGACCCTCGGCGCGCTCGGCTGGTCGGCGGCCTCGCAGATCCAGGGCCGGTCCGAGCGCCCGCGCGCCTTCTTCGTCCGGCTCGGGGCGGTGCTGGTCACCGCCGGGATCGCGGGCGCGGCCGTCGCCGTGCAGGTCAGCGGATGGGCCGCCGCGCCCGCCTGGGCCCTCGGCGGCGCCGGCATGGGCTTCGCGATCAGCAGCCTCAGCGTGCTGACCCTGAACGACTCGCCGCAGGAGGAGCAGGGCGTCAACTCGGCCGCGCTGCAGATCGCCGACAACCTCGGCTCCTCGCTGTTCGTCGGCGCCGCGGGTGCGCTGGTCGCCGCCGTCGGCACCGACCACCTGGGCACCGGGCTCGCGGTCGCGGGCGTCCTGATGACCGCGCTCGCCACCCTCGGCGTCGTCGCCGCGCTCCGCCTCACTCCCCGGAGTTCGTCATGACCGAAACCCTGGACTTCACCCTCCCGGCCGACCTGGAGGCCCACGAGCCGCCCGAGGCGCGCGGCCGGTCCCGCGACGGCGTCCGGCTGCTGCTCGGACGGAGCACGACCGGTGAGGTCGGCCACCACGCGTTCCGCGACCTCCCCGACCTGCTCCGGCCCGGCGACCTGCTGGTGGTCAACACCTCCGCGACGCTGCCCGCCGCCGTCCGGCTGGACCGGCTCGCCGTCCACTTCTCCACCCCCGTCCCCGGAGCGGACGGCCCGGACGGCGGCGAGAACGGCCTCTCCGGGCGGGACTGGCTCGTCGAGCTGCGGCGGCGGTCCGGCAAGGGGAGCCTGCCGTACGGCGGCGGCTCCCCCAGCGAGTGGATCCCGATGCCGGACGGCGCGACGCTGACGCTCGTCCGGCGGCACACGGACCGGCTGTGGCACGCCCGGCTCAGCACCCCCGTCGTCCCCTACCTGCTGCGCAACGGCGCCCCGATCCGGTACGGCTACGTCCGGCGGGACTGGCCGTCCGCCGACTACCAGACCGCTTTCGCGTTCGACCGGGACGACGGCGGAGCGGAGATGCCGAGCGCGGCCCGCCCGTTCACGCCCGACCTGGTGACCCGGCTCGTCGCGCGCGGCGTCCTGCTCGCCCCGCTCACCCTGCACACCGGCGTCGCGTCCCCCGAGGCCCACGAACCGCCGTACGCCGAGCGGTACCGGGTGCCGGAGCCCACCTGGGAGCTGACCCGGCACGTCCGCGCGCACGGCGGACGGGTGATCGCCGTCGGGACCACGGCCGTCCGGGCCCTGGAGACGGTCGCGGCGGGCGGCCCGCTCAGCGGCTGGACCGAGCACGTCGTGACCCCCGAGGGCGGCATCCGGGCCGTGGACGGCCTGCTCACCGGCCTGCACGAGCCGAAATCGTCCCATCTGATGATGTTGACGGCGATCGCCGGACGCCCCCTCCTGTCGGCCCTCTATGCCGCCGCCTTGGACGAGCGCTACCTTTGGCACGAATTCGGGGACCTCAATCTCATCGTGCCTGACTGACGCGTGAACGCCCGGCAGCACGGGCTGAACGCTCGGCGTCCGCATGGTGGACGTCACAGACGGGCGCCCTGAGCGGCCGGTACCGTGGTGAGCAGCATGGACGGGACAGCACAGCGCACGCTCCTCATCACGCTCACCGGCCGCGACCGACCCGGGGTGACGTCGCGGCTCTTCAGCACCCTCGCCGAGTTCCCGGTGACGGTCGCCGACGTCGAGCAGGTCGTGATCCGCGGCCGGCTCGTCCTCGGCGTCCTGGTCGCCTACGAGGACGGGGCCGACATCGGGCGGGTCTGGACGGCCGCCCAGCGCGTCGCCGCGGACCTCGACATGGAGGTCGAGCTGTCCACCGGGCGCGACCGGGCCGTGCCGCGCCGCCGCGGCCGCCTGCACGTCACTGTGCTCGGCTCCCCGCTGCTGCCCGCCGCGATGGCCGGGATCGCCGGGCAGATCGCCGCGAACGGCGCCAACATCGACCGCATCGAGCGGCTCGCGGGCGACCCGGTCACCTGCATCGAGATGGACGTGTCCGGCGCGGACGCCGCCGCCCTGCGCGGCGCGCTCGCCCGCGAGGCCGCCGAACGGCAGGTGGACGTGGCCGTCCAGCCGGGCGGGCTGCACCGCCGGGCCAAGCGGCTGATCGTCATGGACGTCGACTCCACCCTCATCCAGGGCGAGGTGATCGAACTGCTCGCCGAGGAGGCGGGCTGCCTGGACGAGGTCGCCAAGGTCACCGAGGCCGCGATGCGCGGCGAGCTCGACTTCGAGGGGTCGCTGCGGGAGCGGGTCGCGCTGCTCGCCGGGCTGGACGCCGCGGCGCTCGACATCGTCCGCAAGAAGATCAAACTGGCCGCCGGGGCCCGCACGATGGTCCGCACGCTGAAGCGCCTGGACTACAAGTTCGCGATCGTCTCCGGCGGGTTCACGCAGGTCACCGACGCGCTGGTGCACGATCTCGGGATCGACTACTCGGCCGCCAACACCCTGGAGGTCCAGGACGGCCGGCTGACCGGACGCGTCGTCGGCCCGGTCATCGACCGGGCGGGCAAGGCCGCCGCGCTGAGGCGGTTCGCCCGCCAGGCCGGGATCCCGGTGAGCCAGACGGTCGCGATCGGCGACGGCGCGAACGACCTCGACATGCTCCAGGCCGCCGGGCTCGGCATCGCCTACAACGCCAAGCCGGTCGTCCGGGAGGCCGCCGACACCGCGGTCAACGTCCCCTACCTGGACACGATCCTGTTCCTGCTCGGCATCTCCCGCGAGGACGTCGAGGCGGCCGACGCCGCCGACCCCTCCGTCGCCTGACCCGCCCCGTCCACGACCGGCCCGCACGCTCCCACGGAACTCGCGGACGGCGGGCGGAACGGGCCGGTTCGCGGCGCTTGTCCCGTCCGAACGCCCGGAACCGGGACAGAGGTGACGCGACCGACACCACCCCTTGGTGATCACCCTGGTTCCGGCGGGGTATACCTCCCTCGGTCTTTCATGAGGTCGGGGGGGCGATGCCACGGGTGCTGCAGCGCGTCCGGAAGACGTACGCCTCGATCGGCTCGTTCGGCAGCGAGGCGACGCCCTTCTACGGGCTCTCCGCGGCGCTCGCGATCACCGCGCCGCTGATCATCGGTGCGCTGACCGGCCGCGCCGCCGCGGGCGCCATGATCGCGCTCGGCGCGTTCCTGGTGGCGCAGCGCGCGCCGGAGGGGCCGTACGGCGCGCAGGCCCGCAACCTCGGCACCGCCGTCGCGCTGGTGGCGGTCGGGTCCGGCGTCGGCGGGCTGCTCAGCGGGCACGCCTGGCTGTCGGTCCTCGCCGTCCCGCCGGTGGTGGCGGTCGGCTCGGCGGTGAACTGGATCGGCTCGACCGCCGGGCTCGCCGTGCTGCTGGCGGCCGTCCGGCCGAGCGGCGGCGACATCGTGTACATCGGCTTCCTGGAGCTCATCGGCGGCGTGCTGTTCTGTGTGATCGTGCTCGCGCCCTGGCCCGCGCGGCGGCTGCGCCCGCTGCGGGACGCCCTGGCGGACGCGGCCGACGCCGTCGCGGGCGTCCTCGACGCGGTCGCCCAGGAGATCGGCTCCCCGGACGCCGCGCCCTTGGAGGCCGTCCAGATCACCAACCCGGACCTCGCCGCCGTCGTGCACGCGGTCGACTGGGAGGAGCAGCGCCGCGCCGCCGCCGAGGCGCTGACCGAGGCGCGCTCCACCTACGCCATGTACCGGACGGGCCACGGCCGGAACGAGCCGACGCGGCCGGAGCGGCTGATCGAGGCGCTCTCCCGGCTCCTGCACGAGACCGTCGCGCTGCGCGCCCTCATCGAGGCCGAGCGCGGCCAGCCGCCGCACCGCAACCGCGAGTGGGAGCTGGAGGCGCACGTCGCGATCGCCGCGCTCGCCGCCCGGCTGCGGCTGCTGTCGGAGGCCGTCCGGACCGCCGGCGAGTCCCCGCTGGGCGCGCCGCTCGGCGACCTGGACTCGGCCGCGATCCGGCGGCTGGCCCGGCAGAGCGACCGGATCCGCCGGGCCGGGATGGTCGGCGAGGAGAACCTGGTCGCGGTCGCGCTGATCGACCAGATCGACCGGGCCATCGACCGGATCGCGGGCGGGGTGGACTCGGCGCGGCGGCTGGTCAAGGCCGGGCTGCGGCTCGGGTTCGGGCCGCCGCAGCTCCCGACGCCGCACCCGGTGTCGGCCTGGGACCGGCTGGTCCGGGCCGTCCGCACCCGGTCCCCGGCGTTCCGGCAGGCCACGCGGGTCTACGTGACGGCCCTGGTGGCGATGTCGCTGACCGCCGCGCTGCACGTGGAGCACGGGCAGTGGATGGTGATCACCGCGATGCTCAGCCTGCGCGGCACCTACGGCGAGACCATCGACCGGGTCATCGAGCGGGTCATCGGCACCGGGCTCGGCTCGGTCGTCGCGGCGCTGCTGCTCACCCTCGCCCCCGACCAGATCACCACGGCCGTGATCGTCTTCGTGTTCGCGCTGGTCGCGTTCACGCTGCGGCACATCATCATCACCTACTGGTTCCTGTTCGGCACGCCGCTCGGCCTGATGCTGCTCGACTTCTCCACGCCGTCGAACTGGGTCGCCGCGGGGGAGCGGATCGGCCTCACCGTGGCGGGCGGGATCCTGACCGTCCTCGCCGTCCGGCTGCTGTGGCCCGCGGGCTACCTGGAGCGGCTGCCGCGCCAGCTGCGCGCCCTGCTGAGCGCGCAGGCCGACCTGGTGCGGTCGACCGCCGAGGTGGTCGTCCGGGAGCGCGAGCGGCTGCCGCACGACAAGATCGTGACCGCCGAGGAGTGCGCCGAGGACGTCGCGGACACGCGCACCCGGCTCGGCCACGAGCGGGTCCCGGACGAGCGGCGCATCCGCGAGCTGCGCGCCGCGATCGCCGCCGCGCACCGGATCCGCGACCACCTCATCGCGGTCGGCCGGATGACCCGCGAGCAGGAGACCGACGCCGGGCCCGTGCCCGAGATCCTGGACCGGATCGCCGACCTGCTGGAGGAGTCGGCGGCGGTCATGGCCGACCCGGCGCCCGATCCCGCCGCGTCCGAGGGGCCGTCCACCGAGGAGCGGCTCGACGAGGAGTTCCGGGCCCTGGACGAGCACCTGGCCGCGATCGCCCGCCGCCGCCGTGAGGAGGTCAAGGCGGGCGTCGGGGAGTTCGACTTCACCCCGCTGCGCACCACGCTGCTGCAGATCTCCGGCACCCGCTACGCGCTGCGCTCCCTGCGCCGGGACACCGACATCCTGATCGACAACGCCCTCAAGTCCACCCGGCCAGCCGAGGCGCAGGCCACCCCCTCGGCCGAGCAGAAGCCGAACGAACGCCTCCAGGAGACCGGCTGAGCAAGCGCCAGTGCCCGACGGGCAGCGGGTCCTCGCTGCGCGACGGACCTAGGGCCTCTCTCGACCCCCCTCAGCCACGCGCGCGAACGCGTGACCTGCTCGGTGGAGTGAAGCCGAAGGCGAGCGCAACCGGGCAGATCGCGAAGCGATGCCGCGTTCGCCCAGGCGCGGTCACGAAGCGAGCCGCCAGGCGAGCGAAGTGGGCCGGGACTTTGAAATCAAGCCCTGGGGTCCCGGTAGGCGGTGAGGTCGCCGGAGCCGAGGCGGACGGCGCTCCAGGCGTCCGGCAGGTCGATGACGGCGAGCGAGCACGTGGGGAAACCGGGGGGCGCCCCGTCCGGGGCCAGGTCGTGGACGAGCTGGTGCACCGACGGGTTGTGCCCGACCAGCAGCAGCACGCCCACCTCGTCGCCGGTCTCCCGGACGAGTTCCAGCAGCTCCTCGGCGTCGTTGGCGTAGATCAGAGGCTCGTACCGGACGTCCGCGTCCAGGCGCAGCTCGTCGAGGGTCTGCCGGGTGCGGACGGCGGGCGAGCAGAGCACCAGGCCGGGCGTGCGGCCCTGCGAGCGCAGCCAGTCCCCGGCGGCGGAGGCGTCGCGGCGGCCGCGCCCGGTGAGCTCCCGGTCGGCGTCGTCCTTCCCGAAGCCGTCCTCGGCCTTGGCGTGCCGCAGCACGATCAATGTCGGCATGCACCGAACCCTACGGCGAGACCAGGTAGGCGATCAGGAAGAGCACGCCGATGATCGCCAGCATCCCGACGAGGACGAGGGCGAACCCCTTCGGGCCGGACAGGGTGGACTTCTCGCCGCTCAAGGCCGCGCCTCCCGCGTTTCGATGTGGTGTCGTACAAGCGTACGGGCGCACTTCGATGCCCCGTATCCAGGTCCACCCGAGGCCCCGTCCCAGGAGCGCCGCCGGGCCGCGACGCCACGCGCCCCCGTCCGGACGGGCCGGACGGGGGCGCGGAGCGGGCTCTCGGCCGATCACGCCGGACGCCATCGCGGGCGGCGCGGAGCGGCCCTCAGCGGATCACTCCTTCGCGGTGGGGTCCGCGGCGCGCGGAGCGCCGTTGGACTCCGACTGGGCGGGGATCTCGCCGCCCGCCGTGACCGTCGACCCGCCGGCGGGCTCCGCCACCACGGGCGTCTCCACCGCCCGCGTCTCCCCACCGGACGCCTCGCCGCCGGACGCCTCACCACGGGGCGTCTCGACGGCGGGCGTCTCCGCGGCGGGCGGGACGGCCGCCCCGGCCCCGGCGTCGGCCCCGGCGTCGGTCCGGGTGGGCGGCTCGGACGAGCCCATCCCGCCCATCGGGTCGGCGCGCCGCTTGGAGACCACGATCGCGGCGACCACCACGGCGACCGCGACGAGGGAGACCAGCACGCGCAGCCAGGTGTTCCCGGCGTAGCGCACGACGGCGTCCGCGACCAGCAGCGCGACCAGGTTCATCACCTTGATCAGCGGGTTGATCGCGGGGCCGGCGGTGTCCTTGAACGGGTCGCCGACGGTGTCGCCGATGACCGTGGCGGCGTGCGCGTCGGAGCCCTTCCCGCCGAGCCTGCCCTCCTCGACCAGCTTCTTGGCGTTGTCCCAGGCCCCGCCGGAGTTGGAGAGGAACACCGCCATCAGCACCCCGGCCGCGATCGCGCCGCCCAGGTACGCGCCGAGGGGGGCGTAGCCGAGCGCGAACCCGACCGCGATCGGCGTCATGATCGCCAGCAGGCCGGGGGTGGCGAGCTCGCGCTGCGCGTCCTGGGTGCAGATCGACACGACCCGGTCGTAGTCGGGCTCCTCGGTGCCGTCCATGATCCCCGGACGGGTGCGGAACTGGTTGCGGACCTCCACCACGACCCGTCCGGCCGCCCGGCCGACCGCCATGATCGCCAGACCGGCGAACAGGAACACCACGGCCGCGCCGATCACCAGGCCGATCAGCACGTTCGGGTTGTCGATGGACAGCGAGAACACCTTGAAGTTCCCGAGCGCGTCGCGCGCCGAGGGCGAGGCGTGGCCGAGCGCGTTCACCACGGTCGTCCGGAACGAGCCGAACAGCGCGGTCGCGGCGAGCACGGCCGTCGCGATCGCGATGCCCTTGGTGATCGCCTTGGTGGTGTTGCCGACCGCGTCCAGCCGCTCCAGCACGGCGGCGGCCTCGCCCTGGACGTCGCCGGACATCTCGGCGATGCCCTGCGCGTTGTCGGAGACCGGCCCGAAGGTGTCCATGGAGACGATCACGCCGACCGTCGTCAGCAGGCCGGTGCCGGCCATCGCCACGGCGAACAGCGCGACCGTGGTGTTGCCGAAGCCGAGCAGGAACGCGCCGTAGACGGCGCCGGCGATCACCAGGGCGGTGTAGACGGCCGACTCCAGGCCGAGCGAGATGCCGGACAGGATCACGGTCGCCGGGCCGGTGCGGGCGCTGCCGGTGACCTCCTTGACCGGCTTGCGGTTGGTCTCGGTGAAGTACCCCGTGAGCAGCTGGATCGCGCTGGCCAGCACGATCCCGATGAGGACGGCGCCGAGCGCCACCCAGCGCGGGTCGGCGTCCAGCCCCCGGATGCCCTGGTCGGTCACGCCGTGCAGGTCGGCGAAGGAGGACGGCAGGTAGGTGAAGGCCGCGACGGCGACCAGCACGGCCGAGAAGATCGCGGAGATGAAGAAGCCGCGGTTGATCGCCGACATCCCGGACCGGTCGGACGCGCGCGGCGCGACGGCGAAGATGCCGACCACCGCGGTGATCACGCCGATCATCGGGACGAGCAGCGGGAACACCAGGCCCTCGTTGCCGAACGCGTTGGTGCCGAGGATGAGCGCGGCGACCAGCATGACCGCGTACGACTCGAACAGGTCGGCGGCCATCCCGGCGCAGTCGCCGACGTTGTCGCCCACGTTGTCGGCGATCGTCGCCGCGTTGCGCGGGTCGTCCTCGGGGATGCCCTGCTCGACCTTGCCGACCAGGTCGGCGCCGACGTCGGCGGCCTTGGTGAAGATGCCGCCGCCGACCCGCATGAACATGGCGAGCAGCGCGGCGCCGAATCCGAAGCCCTCCAGCACCTTCGGGGCCTCGCCCTTGTAGGCGAGGACGACCACGGCCGCGCCGAACAGGCCGAGCCCGACGGTGAACATGCCCGCCACGCCGCCGGTGCGGAACGCGATGCGCATGGCCTTGCGCTCGCCACCCTCGGCATCGCGGGCGGCGGCGGCGACGCGCACGTTGCCGCGCACCGCCAGCCACATGCCGGTGAAGCCGGTGACCGCCGAGAACAGCGCCCCGACGACGAAGAAGACCGATCGGCCGATCCGCTCGCCCGTGCTGTCGGCGGGCAGCAGGAGCAGGAGGAACGGGATGACGACGACGAAGATGGCGACCGTGCGGAACTGGCGTTTCAGGTAGGCGAGCGCGCCCACCTGGACGGCCCGCGCGATGGACTGCATCTTGGCGGTGCCCTGGCCCGCGGCCAGCACCTCCCGTACCAGTCCTGCGGCGACGGCCAGTGCCAGCAGCGCGACCACGGCGACGACGACCACCAAAGTGAGGTCACCGCCGCCGAGACTGACGTCCGCGGCTTTCGCAACGGCCGGGCTTGACAGGGAAAGCCCAGACATCCGTCCTCCTCGACAGGGGCGTGGCGATCCGGATCGTCCGAACGGACGATCTTTACCGCGTACCCCGCGCGCGGCCGGTTCAATGTCTCCGAGGAGGGACGGGCCCCCTGCACCCCTCGGCGGCAACGCCGAATCAGTCACTGCGCACGGCTACGCGGGTTCCGGGAGTCTACGCAGGTGGTGGCGCATTTGAGAAGACCGTCCGGGATCGTCCGGCGGTGCGGCGGATAAGCAATACCCAGGTCGTTCGGTATTTGCACGCGTCCGCCCTGATCCGTCCGTACCGGCAGGTCAGGCCAGGTAAGGGCTCTCTTACCTCAGCGTTATAATTGTGCCACGCCATCCCCACGGACCCCACGCTTCCCCGTTGTAGGCATCCGTAATTGATAATTGATCGTTGACCGATATTCGTGCGGCACGAAGATCGTCAAGAGAACGATCTCATAACCGTTCCCCCCGCGCGCACCAGGGGCCTCTCAGATCACATTCATCCCGAATTCGGCAATCGCACGGTGACCCGCAGACCACCCCCCGGATTCGGGGACGCGGTCGCCGTTCCGCCGTGCGCGCCCGCCACCGCGCGGACGATCGACAGCCCCAGCCCGCTGCCCCGGTCCGACCGCACCCGCTCCGCGCCGAGCCGCCGGAACGGTTCGAAGATCGTCTCGGTCTCGTAGGCCGGGACGACCGGCCCGGTGTTGGTCACCGTCAGCTCCGTCCAGCCGTCGTGCACCCCGGTCAGCACCCGGCACGTCCCGCCGCGCCGGTTGTGCCGGACGGCGTTCTCCACCAGGTTCTGCACGAGCCGCTCCAGCAGCACCGGGTCCCCCGCCGTCGGCGCCGGGTCCAGCTCGCCGCGCACCGTGACGTCCCGCTCGGCCGCCTCGCCGTGCTCCGCCGCCGCGAGATCCACCACGTGCCGGGCGACGTCGGCGAGGTCCAGCGGGGTCCGCTCGGTCACCTCGTTCTCGCCGCCCGCGAGGGTGAGCAGCCCGTCGATCAGCCGCTCGTGCCGCTCGTTCACCACCAGCAGCGACTCGCCCAGCCGCCGCACGTCCTCCGACGCGCCGCGCCGCCGCACCGCCACGTCCACCAGCGTCCGGTTGATCGCCAGCGGCGTGCGCAGCTCGTGCGAGGCGTTGGCGACGAACCGGCGCTGCCCGTCGAACGACCGGGACAGCCGGCCGAGCATCGTGTCGAAGGTGTCGGCCAGCTCGCGCACCTCGTCGCGCGGCCCGGCGTACCGGATCCGCTCGGTCAGGTCGTGGCCGCTCGCGACCCGCCGCGCGGTCTCGGTGATCCGCTGGACGGGCCGCAGCGCGCGGTCGGCCATCAGCCAGCCGAGCCCGAGCGCCGCCAGCGCCACCAGGCCGAGCGCGATCGCCCCCTGCGTCAGGACGGAGTCGAGCGTCGCCTTCTGGAAGTCGTCGGCCGCCCCGCCGACCCGCTGGCGCTGGATGAGGTAGGCCGCCTTGGTCTCCGGACCGGTGCGCAGCGCGGTGAGGCCCGCCTTGGGGACCTGGGTCGGCTTCGTCCCCCGCGTCCCCTGCATGAGCAGCAGCGGATCCGTCGTCCGGACCGCGGGCGACTGCAGCAGCCGCAGCGCGTCCGGCGTCCCACCCGGCATCGGCACGGCCCCGCGCGGCGTCCGCGCGACCTCGCCCGGCAGCGGCACGGCCCCGCCCGGTATCGACGCGGTCCCTCCCAGCGCCTTCGTGGAGGTGAAGATCTGGTCCTCCAACTGCCCGCGCGGCCCCTGCAGGTTGTTCTGCACGAGCAGATAGGTCAGCGTGAGCAGCACCAGCCCGGCCACGACGAACATGCCGCCGTACAGCAGAGTCAGCCGCGCGCGGATCGTCGGTCTCATGGAATCCGGTACCCCACTCCCGGGACGGTCTCGATGACGGGCGGGTCCCCGAGCCTGCGCCGCAGCTTCATCAGGGTCACCCGGACGGTGTTGGTGAACGGGTCGGTGTGCTCGTCCCACACCTTCTCCAGCAGGCGCTCGGCGGACACGACCGTGCCGTCCGCGCGGAGCAGCTCCGCGAGCACCGCGAACTCCTTGCGGGCCAGGTGGACGTACCGGCCGTCCCGGAACACCTCCCGGTGGGACGGGTCGAGCCGGATCCCCGCGCGTTCGAACGTCGGCGGATCCGCCGGGCGGACGCGGCGGCCGAGCGCGCGCACGCGCGCGAGCAGTTCCTCGAAGGCGAACGGCTTGGCCAGGTAGTCGTCGGCGCCGAGGCCCAGCCCCTCCACCCGGGCGGACACCGACGACGCGGCCGTCAGCATCAGCACCCGCACCTGCGACCGCGAGCCCGCGACGGCCCGGCACACCTCGTCGCCGTGCACGACCGGCAGGTCCCGGTCGAGCAGCAGCACGTCGTAGTCGTGCCCGCCGAGCCGGTCCAGCGCGGCCTCGCCGTCGTACACCACGTCCACCGCGATCGCCTCGGCGCGCAGCCCCTCCGCGATCGAGTCGGCGAGCATCCGCTCGTCCTCGGCCACCAGCACCCGCACAGCCCCGCCCTCCTCGCGCGGCGCGCCGCCGCTCCCCGGACGAGCGTGTTGGATCATGTGTAATGTCCGCGTAACGCGAAGCGGTTACGGCCGGGTTACCGGCCGCCCGCTGGACTTCTCGTCGACCGCCGGGAGCACCCCGGCACGGACGAGGAGACCACCATGAGGAACCCGCGGATCGCCGGCCTGCTGCTGGCGCCCGTCCTGGCCTTCGGCCTCGCGGCCTGCGGAGGCGGCGGCTCGGGCGACAAGCTCGCCGCCGAGTCGACCAAGAAGGCCGACCAGGCGACCAGGATGCGCGACTTCGCCAAGTGCATGCGCGAGCACGGCGTCGACATGAAGGACCCGGACGGCGACGGACGGGTCATGGTCCAGCAGACGGCCGGCGCGAACGGCGGCGCGAACGGCGAAGAGCAGATGAAGGCCGCGCAGAAGGCCTGCAGGCACCTCATGCCAGACGGCGGAAAGCCGCGCAAGGCCAGCCCGCAGGACCAGGAGAAGCTGCGCAAGCTGGCCCGGTGCATGCGCGAGCACGGAGTCAACATGGAGGACCCCGGCCCGGACGGCGGCATCCGGATGAAGATGAGCGCGCCTCCCGGACAGGCCAAGAGCACCTTCAACCCCCAGGACGACCCGAAGCTCAAGGCCGCGCAGGAGGCGTGCAAGCAGTTCCAGCCCGGAGGGTTCAAGTGAGGCGTTCCCGCGCGGTCGTCCTCGGCGTCCTCGCCCTCGCGGCCGTGGGGGGCGCGGGCCTCGCCACGGCCGGCCTCGGCGGCGGGAGCGGCTCCGGGACGTCCACCGGACCGCACGTCGCCGCGACCGCCGCCGTCGAGCGGACGACGCTGACCGAGACGCAGAAGGTCGACGGCAGCCTCGGCTACGGCGACACCACCACCCTGTCGGCGGCGGCGAACGGTTCGCCCGGCGGCTCGTCGCGGGGCGGCGGGGGCTCGTCCGGCGGGACGATCACCTGGCTGCCGTCCCTGGGCAAGAAGATCGGACGCGGCGAGCCCGCCTACCGTGTGGACAACCGCCCGGTGCCGCTGCTCTACGGCAAGATCCCGCTCTACCGCACGCTCAAGCCGGGCCTGTCGGGCACGGACGTCCTCCAGCTCGAACGGAACCTCGCCGCGCTCGGCTACGACGGGTTCGAAGTGGACAAGGAGTACACCTCGGCCACCGCCGACGCCGTCAAGCGCTGGCAGGACGACATGGGCATGGACGAGACCGGAGAGGTCGCCCCCGGCACCGCCGTCGTCGCTCGGGACGAGATCCGCGTCGCCGACCGCCGCGCGCAGGTCGGCGACCGCGCCTCCGGGCCGGTCCTCACCTACACCGGCACCACCCGGGTCGTCACCGTCGCGCTCGACGTCAAGTACCAGAAGCTCGCCAAGACCGGCGCGTCCGTCTCCATCGACCTCCCCGACGGCGGCTCGACCAAGGGCACGATCAGCGAGGTCGGCAAGGTCGCCACGCAGGGCAGGTCCGACCAGCCGACCACGGTCAAGGTCACCGTCGAGGTCGGGCGGCAGCGCGCCCTCGGCTCCTACGACAAGGCTCCGGTGGACGTCTACCTCACCGCGTCGAAGCACGCGTCCGTGCTGGCCGTCCCGGTCGGCGCGCTCGTCGCCCTGCCGGGCGGCGGCTACGGCGTGCAGGTGGTCTCCGGAACGTCCACGGCCGTCCGGACGGTCAAGGTCGACACCGGCGTGTTCGCCCAGGGCCAGGTCGAGATCACCGGCTCGGGCGTCGCCGAGGGCACCAAGGTGGTGGTGCCCACATGAGCCACCCCGAGGAGACCCTCACCACGACCACCCGGCCCGAGCACCCGGGGCTCGCGCACGACGCGTCGGGCTTCGCGGTCGTCGAGCTGCGCGAGGTCACCAAGTCCTATCCCGGCGGCGTGACCGCGCTGGACGCCGTGTCGCTCACGATCGCGCCGGGCGAGTTCGTCGCCGTGGTCGGGCCGTCCGGGTCGGGCAAGTCCACGATGCTGAACCTGCTCGGCACGCTCGACCTCCCGGGTTCGGGGACGGTCCTGTTCGAGGGCCTGGACGTGTCGCGGCTGTCCGACCGGCGGCTGTCGGCGCTGCGCGCCCGGCGCATCGGGTTCGTGTTCCAGCAGTTCCACCTCGCGGCGGGCGTCCCGGCGGTGGACAACGTCGCCGACGGCCTGCTGTACGCGGGCGTCCCGATGGCCCGCCGCCGCGCGCGGGCCCGCGAGGCGCTGGAACGCGTCGGCCTCGGCCACCGGCTCGGGCACCGTCCGCACCAGCTCTCCGGCGGCGAGAAGCAGCGCGTCGCGATCGCCCGCGCCGTCGTCGGCGAACCGGGACTGCTGCTCGCCGACGAACCCACGGGCGCCCTCGACTCCGCGTCCGGGACGGTCGTGCTGAACCTGCTCCGCGAACTGTCCGGCGGCGGCACGACCGTCGTCCTCATCACCCACGACCGCGACATCGCCGCCCAGATCCCCCGCCGCGTCACCATGCGGGACGGACGCGTCGTCCACGACACCGCGGAGCCCCCCGCATGACCGCCCCCGAAGCGCCGGGTCGGCGCCCGGCACGCCTCTCCCTCCCCTTCCGCCGCCGCACCGGCGGCGCCCGCCCGTCCGAGGAGACCCGCGATCCGACCCCAGAGGGCACCCCGCGCCCCGAGCGCGGAAGGCGGCCGGCGCGCGGGCACCGGGTGGACCGGGCGGGACGGCTCGGCGCGCGGGACGTGCTGCGGGTCGGCGCGGCCGGGCTGCGGACCCGGCCGCTGCGGGTCGTGCTGTCCGCGCTGGGCATCGCGATCGGGATCGCCGCCATGATCGGTGTCGTCGGGATCTCCACGTCCAGCCGGGCGCAGCTCCAGGCCACCCTGGACCGCCTCGGCACCAACCTGCTGACCGTCGCGCCCGGCCAGGACTTCCTCGGCGGAAACGCCCAGCTCCCGTTCGCCGCCCCCGGCATGATCGCGCGGATGCCGGAGGTGACGTCCGCCTCCGCGACCGGCAAGGTCACCGACGCGCACGTCTACCGCAACGACCACATCGACGCGGAGGAGACCGGCGGGATCTCCGTCCTCGCGGCCGATCTGAAGCTCCCCGGCACGGTCGGCCTCGGCATGCGCTCGGGCGCCTGGCTGAACGCCGCGACCGGCCGCTACCCGGCGGTCGTGCTCGGGTCCGCCGCCGCCGACCGGCTCGGCGTGACCGGCCCCGGCGTCCAGGTGTGGCTGGGCGGCCGGTGGTTCACCGTCGTCGGCGTCCTCACGCCGAACGCGCTCGCGCCCGAACTGGACTCCTCCGCACTGGTCGGCTGGGACGCCGCGGTGTCCCGGCTCGGGTTCGACGGGCACGCCACGACCGTCTACACCCGGGCCGCCAAGGGCGCCGTCGAACGCGTCCGGGACCTGCTCGCCGCGACCGCCAACCCCGAGTCGCCGAACGAGATCCAGGTCTCCCGCCCCTCGGACGCGCTGGCCGCCGAGCACGCCGCGAACCAAACCTTCACGGCGCTGCTGCTCGGCCTCGGCGGCGTCGCGCTGCTCGTGGGAGGCGTCGGCGTGGCGAACACGATGGTGATCTCCGTCCTGGAGCGCCGCGCCGAGATCGGGCTGCGCCGCGCCCTCGGGGCGACGCGGGGCCAGATCAGGCTGCAGTTCCTCACCGAGTCGCAGCTGCTGGCCGCGCTCGGCGGGATCGGCGGGGTGGCGCTCGGCGCGCTGGTCACCTTCGGCTTCGCGGTCGCGCAGCACTGGCCCACGGTCGTCCCGCCCTGGGCGATGGCGGGCGGCCTCGCCGCCACCCTCCTCATCGGGGCCATCGCGGGCCTCTACCCGGCCCTGCGGGCCGCCCGCCTCCCCCCGACGGAGGCCCTGACCAGCCCCTAGTCCACTCGTCCCAAGCCGTAGGCGTATCGAGGGGAGCACGGCAGAAGGCCCCGTCCCATTCGTGGGACGGGGCCTTGCGTCATGTGCTGACAGCCGATCCGCTCCGGGGGGAGGCCGCGGGTCAGCTCGCCGGAACCGCGGGCCGGTCGGCCGGCCAGCTCATCCGGATCTGGACGCCCTTGGGGGAGTTGGAGATCTCCACGTCATCGGCCAGCCCGGCGATGACGGCGAGCCCCAGGTCGGCGTCCCCCGCCAAGGCCAGCTCCAGGGAGTCGTCCGGGCGCGGCGCCGAGGGCGGTCCACCCTCCGCCTCGTCCGCCGGAACCGAGTCGCTGACGATCACCTGGAAGCGGTGGTCGGCATCGCTCAGTTCGAGTCGCACCGGTTCATCGGGACAGTGCGAACGGTGTGCCTCCACCGCCCGCGAGCACGCCTCCCCGACCGCAAGCCGGACCTCGTCCATGATCGCCTCGTCGACGCCGCTGCGCCGGGCCACGGCGGTCACGATCAGACGGGCCGTCCGGACGTGGACGGGGAGCGCGCTGAAAGAGAGTTCGACGGTCGCCATCTCTCTGTCAGGCCGCCTACTTGGCGCCCTTGCGCTTCTCCTCGGCCTCGGCGATCGTCTTGTGGATCCCGAAGACCTTGGTGAGCCCGGTGATACGGAAGATCTTCAGGATCCGCTCCTGGGTGCAGACCAGCTCGAGCGAGCCGTCGTGCGCACGCACCCGCTTCAGGCCGCCGACCAGGACCCCGAGACCGGTCGAGTCGAGGAACTCGACCTTCTCCATGTCCACCAGCAGGTGGAACTTGCCCTTGTTCACCAGGTCGATCAGCTTCTCGCGAAGCTTGGGGGCCGTGTAGACGTCGATCTCGCCTTCCACGGTGATGACGGTCAGGCCGTCATCGGTGGTGTAGTCGTTCACCTTCAGGTCCACAGGTCCTCCAGCGCCGTGCAGCAAAAACTTGCACTCCGCACGCCCCGATCCCCCGGATACGGCCGGTTTCGGAACGACGGAACTCCGTCGAGATTCAACCACGCTCCGCCGCCCTACAGGCAGGTTATCGCCCACTGGGGCGAAACTTCGCGCCATCACGTCTGACCTGGTGATCTGCCGGTACGGCATGGGGGGATCAGCCTCCGGCGGCGGGGCGTTCCAATGGTTGTCCCCAGGCTGGCACACTGAAAACCTCATGCCCGGCCAAAGATCTCCCGCGCCCCTGGACCGCCTCCTCGCCGACCCCACCCGGCGTGGACGGATCACGCATGTCCAGCGCGTCCCCGCACGTCAGGGCCGTCGCGCCCCCTGGCCGTCCTGGGCCCCGGCAGAGCTGGTCGAACGCCTCACCGCCGCCGGCGTCGAAGCCCCCTGGGAGCACCAGGCGCGCGCCGCCGAACTGGCCCACGCGGGGCACTCTGTGATCATCGCCACCGGCACCGCCTCGGGCAAGTCGCTGGCCTACCTCCTGCCTTCCATCGCCGCCATCCACACCGATCCGACCGTCCCCGCGCCGCGGATTCCCGAGGCGTCCGCCGTCAGCGAAACCGGCGCGGTCCGGCCGCGTGACCCCGCCGCCGAGGTCACTCAGAAGGCCTCTACCGCAGTCGTTAGTGACGAAGCACACGAGGACGGAAAGCGGAGCGCCGAGGTCGGCGCGTCCGCAGCCGGCGAGAACTCCCCTCTTTCCGACGGCGATCGGGAAACCGATGCCTCGGGCCGCGGCACCGCCACGTCGCCGCGGGGACGGACGGCCGCCGCCCGTGACCGCTCCGCCGTGCGCGGACGGGTCGTGGGCGAAGGCACCGTGCTCTACCTCTCCCCGACCAAGGCGCTCGCCGCCGACCAGCTCAGGGCGGTCCGGGCACTGCACCTGCCCCGGGTGCGCGCCGCCACCTACGACGGGGACACCCCCTGGGACGAGCGCGGCTGGGTCCGGCAGCACGCCAACTACGTGCTGACCAACCCCGACATGCTGCACCGCTCGATCCTGCCCGGCCATTCCCGCTGGTCCGGGTTCCTGCGCCGGCTCCGCTACGTGATCATCGACGAGGCGCACGGCTACCGGGGCGTGTTCGGCTCGCACGTCGCGCAGATCATCCGCCGGCTCCGCCGCGTCTGCGCCCGGTACGGCGCGTCCCCCACGTTCGTCCTGGCCTCCGCGACGACCTCCGAACCCGCGACCGCCGCGACCCGCCTCACCGGCCTGGACGTGATCGCCGTGGACGACGACACCTCCCCGCGCGGCCCCGCGACCTTCGCGCTGTGGGAACCGCCGCTGACCGACCTGCGCGGCGAGCAGGGCGCGCCCGTCCGCCGCACCGCCACCGCCGAGGCCGCCGACCTGCTCGCCGACCTGGTCGTCGAGGACGTCCAGACGCTGGCGTTCGTCCGGTCCCGGCGCGGCGCGGAGTCGGTCGCGCTCGGCGCGAAGCGCGCGCTGCAGGAGGCCGCCCCCGAGCTGACCGGCCGGGTCGCCGCCTACCGCGCCGGATACCTGCCCGAGGAGCGCCGCGCGCTGGAGAAGTCGCTGCGCTCCCGCGAACTCGTCGGCCTGGCCAGCACGAACGCCCTCGAACTCGGCGTGGACGTCTCGGGCCTGGACGCCGTCCTGGTCTGCGGCTGGCCCGGCACCCGCGCGTCCCTCTGGCAGCAGGCCGGCCGCGCCGGACGGTCCGGGCAGTCCGCGCTGGCCGTCCTCGTCGCCCGCGACGACCCGCTCGACACCTACCTCGTCCACCACCCCGAGGCGATCTTCGGCACCCCCGTCGAGGCCACCGTCCTGGACCCGGACAACCCCTACGTCCTCGGCCCCCACCTGTGCGCCGCCGCCGCCGAGATCCCGCTGACCGATGCCGACCTGGACCTGTTCGGCCCGACCACCGGCGACCTGCTGCCCGACCTCGTCCGCCGCGGCATGCTCCGGCGCCGCCCCGCCGGCTGGTTCTGGACGCGCCGCGACAACCCCACCGACCTCGCCGACATCCGCGGCGCGGGCGGCACCCCCGTGCAGGTCGTCGAACTCGCCACCGGACGGCTCCTCGGCACCGTGGACGAGTCGTCCGCGCACACCACCGTCCACGACGGCGCCGTCTACCTGCACCAAGGCGAGTCCTTCGTCGTCCAGACCCTCGACCTGGACGACTCGGTCGCCCTGGTCCAGGCCGCCGACCCCGACTACTCGACCACCGCGCGCGACGTCACCGACATCCGCATCGTCGAGGAGCTCCGCTCCACCCCCTGGGGCGAGGCCCGCCTGCACTACGGCACCGTCGAGGTCACCCACCAGGTCGTCGCCTACCAGATGCGCCGCCTCCAGACCGGCGAGATGCTCGGCGAGAAACCCCTCGACCTGCCCCCGCGCACCCTCCGCACCCGCGCCGTCTGGTGGACCCTCTCCGCCGACCAGGTGGACGGCCTCGGCGACCTGGACCTGGCCGGAGCCGCCCACGCCGCCGAGCACGCCTCCATCGGCCTGCTCCCCCTCTTCGCCACCTGCGACCGCTGGGACATCGGCGGGGTCTCCACCGCCGTCCACCCCGACACCGGCCTGCTCACCGTCTTCGTCTACGACGGCCACGAAGGCGGCGCCGGCTTCGCCGAACGCGGCTACCGCGACGCCCGCGCCTGGCTCACCGCGACCCGCGATGCCATCGCCTCCTGCGAGTGCGAGTCCGGCTGCCCGTCCTGCATCCAGTCCCCGAAGTGCGGCAACGGCAACGACCCCCTGGACAAGCAGGGCGCCCTGACCCTCCTCGCCGAACTCCTCCCCCCGCCCGCCGGGTGAAGTGGACCGGGACAGTGAACCCCGGCCTAGAGGCAGTCACGGAGAAGGTCGGCAGGCTGTTTTCGCGCCGACAAGCTGCTTCCGCATACGCCAGCTCGCTTGCGGATCGCGCAGGCCACGCGCGCGGCGTCCAACCACCGCCGTAGCGGTGCCTTCCTAAGCGGGCTACTTCCTCCGACGCCGACCGCGCCCCGCGCGGCGTCCCTTTGCCTCGTCCTCCGGAGCCGAGGCATCGTTCGACGACGACTCGGACATCTCGGACACGCCATCGACGGCCGACGGAATGCTGAAGATGTCCCGCTGCCTCATCGTCCGCGTGCCGGAAGCCTTGCCCTCCTGAGCCGCCAGGTCACCGGTCGAACCGCTAGACGCACCAACCGACGCACCGGACGTCTCGTCCCGCGAACTCAACAGACCACCGGGCGATCCCGCAGGAGCCTTGACCCCAGACCCACCGGTCGAACCACTCGACGCGCCGACCGGCGAAACACCAGACGTCTCGTCCTGGGAACCCAGGAGACCACCGGGCGAATCCACAGCCGCCTTGCGGCCGGACTCACCGGAAAGAGGGCCGCTCACACCGTCTTCCCGCTCGTCGGCGATGCGGACATCGACGCCGCCCGGACGCTTGCCGAGCCGAGCCGGACGACGAGACGACCGACGCGGACCAGGCTTGGCAGCAGCCCCCTGCACAACGCTCGAAGCCCGCCCCTGTCCCTTCGGCGCGTCCCCGCCGTCGGCAGCACCGGCATCCGCACCCGCCGGGCCACCAGGCGCAACGCCACCGCCAGGGGGAATCACACCCGCACCAGCAGCGCCTGCGTTCTTCTTCCCTGCGTTCTTCGCGCCCAAGCTCGCCACACCCGCAGTCGCCGTGCTGGTGCCAGCGGCCGCTGCGCTGCTGCCGGCGGTGGCCTTGCCAGCACCAGGAGTCGCCTTGCCCATGCCTGCCGCCGCCGCAACTCCGCCAGGGGTCACCTTGCTGGTCCCAGCCGCCGCCGCACCATCGCCAACGGTCGCCTTGCCAGCGCCAGCCGCTGCCGCAACCCCGCCGGCGGGCACCTTCCCGGCACCGGGAACTGCCGAACCACCACCAGCGGTCGCCGTACCTTCGGCGGACACTGCCGACGCTGCCGCACCCGTCGCAGGGAGGACGGCGGTCTTCGCCATCGCCTCCGCCTGAGCGATGTGCTGCTTGGCGTTACGGACGCGGCTGCGCGCCGATCCGGCGCGGGCCAGGCGAGCTGCCATGCCCTTGTCGCTCACTCCGGCCTGGGCGGTGCGCAGACGACGCGTCCAAGTTCCCAGGTGGGCGGCGACGACGAGCAGCACCAGCGCGATGCCGATGCTCCGAGCCCACTGCAGCTCGGTGGACGCGGCGGCGTTCATCGCCTTCGGGGACTGGCTGGACGCGACCTGGGGAGTCGGATACGTGAACCCGGGAGCCGCGTCGGACGGCTGCACGGGCGGCAGGTTGACCGGCGACTGGTTGTTGAACGGCGTGAGCGGCGTGTTCGAGTTGCCGTTGTTCCCCGACGGAGGCACGTTCGTGCCCGGCGGCACGCTGGTGCTCGGGCCGTTCCCGCCGCCGCCACCGCCGATCGCAACCGTGGCCAACGAGGTGGGGGACGAGACCGAACCGCCCAGCCCGTTGGACCGTCGCGCTTGGACCTGCACCGACGCAGTCCCGCTCGCCGACCCGAGTGGAAGTGACGCCGAGCAGCTGGCACCCGAACACCACTTGCCGACACTGCCGACCTTCGGAGCCCCGCCAGATGCGCGCACCGAGTAACCGGTCAGGTCGTCCTCGGGGCCAAGGTTCCAATTGACCTTGAGCGTGCGCCCGGAGACCGACGCGGTCACCCCGCTCGGCGCGGACGGCGCGATCCGCACGGTGAAGGTGCTGGACGCGTACGGCTTTCCGGTCACGCCGCCCTTGAGGTAGACGGTGTAACGGCCGTTGCGGTCGATGGACAACAGCGCGGAGAGCGAGTGGTCGAGAAGACCGCCGGACGTCAGGAACGAGTCACCCGTCGGCGTCTTGGCCCGCAGTTGCATCTTGAGAGCGAGGTCGTATCTCGCGCGCACGGTGACCTGGGACCCGCTGGTGATGACACTGCCGTTCTGGGGCGCGGTGATGCCGGTGGACGCCTCGGCGGGCAGCATGCCGAACACGGGGAAGGCCATCGCAAGGGGCGTCGCGAGAGCGATCGCGCCGATCCTGCGAATCCTCGTCACAGCCACATACCTCCAACAGCACCCGACCGGACCCGCACCGTCCGCGCAGCCGAGCCCGTCTGGGGGTGTCCGGCCTCGGGAGGGGCGAGGGGCCGTAGCAGCCACCGTGTCACGCGATAACTCTGGGCTTACGGCAGCGTAACGTACTACTTGGTAGCGAAAAGTCACGGAAGAGTGACAAAGCCTGCGGCTTTGGCCTTCTCCGGCCCGCGCCGCCCCTTCCGGTCCTCTATTGACATCTGATTCAAGAGTCGAGTCCCGTCAGGGTACGCCGTCCCGTCCCGCAGGACCAGCCCTGGCCCGTGCCACGACCCGGACCTCCCGAATCCCGAACGGCAGTCGCACCACGGCGTCCGTCGAGACCTCCACGATCCTTCCACGCACCGCGCAGGACGCCACCCGTCCGCCGGAATCCGCCGCCACCTCCCGCACGGCCCGGCACGCCGCCTCCTCTCCTTCCCCCACATGCCCGGCACCGGCCAGCGCTCCCAGATCGGCCGCCGCCTCCACCCGATGCCGCGCGACCCGCACACCCCCGACCACGATCGCCGCAAGCCCGACCGCCCAGATCACCCCGAGAAAGGCCAAGACCCACACAGTCCCCGCTCCCCGATCCCCTTCTCCCTCCCACCTCCGCCGCCGACTCACCAACCCACCACCCCTCCCAACCTCACCCCAGCCCTTCATCACAACCACCACCTCCCAACACCTGCTCCCCACTCCCACACGCACCGGCCCAACTCCCCCACGCCACCGGCCTAACTCCCACACACCACCGGCCCCGGCCTAACTCCGCACCCCAACCTGCGCCCCCCAGCACCCCCTGCCCGACGCACGGGTCCCCGCCTTGTGCGGCGTCCAGACTCTGCCCGGCGACCGGGCCCGAACCTCGCGTCGCATCCGCGCGATCCACCCGAGGCGCAACCGGACGAGCTCGTGCCGCCCTGCGTCGGATGCCATCTCGTTCGGATGCCGGGATGCGTCTCGGCCCGGCGGCACGCCACCGCCGCCTGCCGGGCCGATCGCTATTACCGGCGGGGGTTGGCAGTCGGCGCGGTCGGCGGCTAGGTGGGTCGGCTCGTGTGCTCATCCCCCGTTCTCTGCACACCTGGTTCCGTCTCGGCTTCGGCGTGGGCGCGTACGTCCAGGGCTGGCAGGCCCGTCAGCGCCGGAGGGCGGACGGTCGTCGACACCGTCACCTGGACACCGGCGGCGTCGCGTCGCACGGCCACCACCGCCCCTCGGGGAGCCGACCGGGCGACGAGCGCCTGGACGGCGTCGAGAGACTCCCCGCGCGCGGCGGCACGGGCCCCGGCGCGAGCCGCGTCCACACAGGTCAGGTGGGTGGACGCGACCGCCACCGCCCACAGCGCGAGCACCGTGACGAGGACCAGCGCGGGCAGCGCGACCGCGATCTCCGCGGTGGCCATGCCGTGGTCGCGCCGCCACCGCATGGTCACTGCGCCAGTTGCAGTGCGCGCTGGATGATCCCTAAGAGCGCCTTCTGGACTTCCGAGCTGGTGACGATCTTGTACAGCAGACCCGCGAAGGCGGTCGCGGCGATCGTGCCCACGGCGTACTCGGCGGTGGACATGCCCGCGTCGCCGGCAACGTCCCACCGACGCCGGATCGTCCAAGCGATGCTTCTCATGATGCTCCCTTCGGTCCGGGCTCTTCACGCCCTGCAACCAGCCTGCTACCTCACGTCCTGGCCCCCAAGCCGACCGCCGAACTGTGGATAACTCCCTCCCCTCCGGAAGGCCCGGCAGCAAATTCCCAGGTCAAGCGATGTTCACCCTCCCTGGGCAAGCACTAACCCGAGCTGTTGCGACCGTGCACCCGCTTCTGTCCGCCGCGAAAACGGCAAGTTGTGAGGCATGTTCCGCGCCATCTCCTGGCGGGAGGAAACACCGGCGCCCGTAGAAATCACCTCTTGGAGGGACAGGTTCCAGCCCCGCGTGAGAATTGCACTGATTCACCAAGGGAGCGTCATCGAGGACGCGATCCCAACAATGGCCGGGACGATCCCCAGCAACACGAAAGCCGGCAGGAAACACAAGCCCAACGGCATCAACGCTCGAATACCCGCCGAACGCGCTCGCGAGGCGGCCGCCGTCCTCGCCGTCCGCCGCTGTTCCTGTGCGAGGCGGCCCAGCGAGACGGCCAGCGCCGTTCCGCTACGCGACGCGCGAATCGCGGTCCGCGCCAACGGTGCCAACGCTGGCTGACGTTCGCCCAGGTCAAGCCATGCGCGCACCGGATCCGCCCCAAGGCGTATCTGGACGGAGACCGCACTGAGCTCCTCACCCAGCGGCCCGCCGATCGTGGACGCCACGGCCTCGACCGACTCGTCCCACGGCATCCCGCCTCTGAGGCAGGCGGCCAGGAGGTCCACGGTCACCGGAAGCTCGAGGACGATGCGACTCCGCCGCTCCCGATCCTCACCCTTGCCCAGGTTCGCCGACCACTTCGTGAGCAACACGGCCACGACCGCTCCGACGATCCATCCGCCCGAGCCCCCGATCACCCAGACCGCGACCAGACCAGGCACGAGGCCGGCCGCAACCCGCAGCAGCAACTCACGCCCACCATCCACCGACGCGGGTTCACCACGTGCTGACCTGGTCGCTGCCGAGGAGGGCGGGGTGCTGCTTCTTCCCATCCCAGCGACCAGTCGCCGAAGCCCGCGGTTCTGCCCCACCCCGCTCGGCCCAAGCCCCTCGCGCCCGACCGACCCCACGGAGGAGGCGCGTGTCCCCCACGAACCTCCGCCAGCCCTACCTGCCAGCCGCTCGAACGGAGCGCCACGAGCCCCACCGTCACCAGCCGAAACGCGAACCGGATGAGACGAGGGGCGACGAAGTCGGACACCACCGGCCGTCCCACTGACTGCACTTCTGGCAGCTCCAGGGGACGACACCAGCGTGCCAATCGAAGATCGCCCCGGCTTGCGGAGCCAAAGCCTGCCCCGTAGGCCTCTCCGGCCGGTCGGCGGCCCGTCCCTCTGACTCTGCGCTTCGTCTTGAGCCTCGACGGCATCCAGCCGTCGAGCCGCCGACCGGGCCGGTTTCGTGGCCAGATACGCGCAGATGGCGAAGCAGAGAACTGCCGTCCACAGCATGTGCACTCCTGAACAACGTAGTAATCGACTCGTACGCCCCAGGCGTCCGACATCTGACGCGCTCCCAGTCACCAGCAGGACCCGAGGAATCGCCCACGGCGCGTGCCGTCCGCACCGCACCGTGGAGCGCGTGCCCGTCCGCATCGCGGGCCGACCCTGCGTCGCCCTACATGGCCTTCGCCCAGCACCACCCGCGCTACAGCGCGCACCTTGCAGCGCAGGCCGAGCACACTGCGGGCCGGCTCGGCCTCGCACCACGTGGCCCTCACTCAGCGCCACCCGGGCTGTAGCGCGCACCTTGCAGCACGGGCCGAGAGCACGCTGCGGGCCGACCCGGCGTCACACCACGTGGCCCTCGCCCAGCGCCACCCGCGCTGCAGCGCGCACCTTGCGGTGGGGGCCGAGCACGCTGCGGGCCGGCCCGGCGTCACACCACGTGGCCCGCACCCGACATCACCTGCGCTGCAGCAGCAGGCCGTGACCAATCGGGGCGCTCACTTCCCTTCATGACGCCCGCGCCCCCCACTCTCGTGCGGCACCGCGCGGTGTCGTCTCCCGAAAGACTCCCCGCTCCTTCCAACGTGCGTGTTCGGGCAGGCCCACGAAGGGAAGCACGGCACCAGCCCTGCCAGCAGAATCCTCTCGCTGGACAGCTGAGGATGCTGTCGAGAACGGCGGAACCGGGGGACGCCTGGCTTGCAGCTTGGCCCCGCAACGGCCGTTCCTCCCTAACCGACCGCCGCCATGCCTGCGCCACCACCGCCGGGCCGCCGAACGCCGCAGGCGCGCCTGCGGCGCGTTCGGCGGCGATCCCCGCGAGGGAAACTCCCGACCGTGGACAAGCCGCGCGACGTCACGAACCAGGTCGCCTGGGTCCGCACACCTCCTGCGCTGGCTCAGCCGATCTCCTGAGCACGGCCGCTCCAGAGGGACGAAGGCAAAGAACCGCTGCGTGCAGCTGCTCCAGTTGGACGGCTTCCCAGCCAGCGTTCCGTGCCCATGCTCGGCTGCTCGGGATGCCTCGCTGAGTACGGAGAGCCTGCTGAGGAGCCGGTTCACGTAGCGATGGCTTCGTCGGTCGTGGTGATCGCGGGCAGCGGCACGATGCTTCTGTTCGGCACGTACCGTCGGGCGGCAGGCGTCAAGCCAGGTACGTGAAGCTTGGGCCCGTGCGCCGAGGTGCAGCGGTCAAGGGTGAGCGGCTTTGGTGGCCAGGTACTGGGTCCACCAGAGGCCGGTGGCGTCCAAGGCCAAGGCGGAAGCCAGGCAGGCCAGTCCCGGACCGGTGGTGAGGAGGAACGGAAGCGGGTTGGTTCCCAGCGCGGCGGCCATGGCCAGGCCAAGGAGCGGGAGGACCGCCAGGAGGCGGGCCGTTGCTCTCGGTGCGGCCAGGTGGACGGCGATTTCCTGACGTTGGGTCTCTTCATCGCGAAGAGCTGCGGCCAGGCCGTCCAGGACGGTGGCCAGGGTGCCGCCTCGCTCGGCTCCCAAGCGCCAGGTCGCTGCCAGGAGGCGCAGCGATTCCGCGCCGGCCTGGGTAGCGGCCACCACATCGAGGTGCTTGATCGCGTCGTGGTGCGGCGGCGCTCGAAGGGCTTTGGCGATGGGCGGGCTCAGGACGGCGGCTGTGGCGGAGAACGCTTCCTCGGGCGACCTGCCGGCGGTGAGTTCGGCGGCCATGCCCTCGCAGAGTTCGACCGCGGAGGCCCTCCAACGGGCTGGCGCCCGGCGTTTGTCCAGCACATTGGCGTGGAGCGTGGCCACCCGCTGGAGCAGACTGGAGAGAGGAGAAACCTCGGCAGGCGGCGGTAAGGCCCGTCGTAGTCGGACGGCCGCCTGCGACGGGCCATAGAGCAGCCACCCCGCCAAGGCCGCGCAGATCATCGCCGCGGTCACCATGGCAGCGGCCAATGCGGGTGAAGCAGGCGGGAAAGGGCAGGGGCCGCGTCGGCCGGCTCCAGCGTGCCGTCCGGCGCGAAGTTCACCGCTGGCACCGCGGTGACCAGCCCGTCGGAGGCTCGCCGCAACAGGCAGACCTCGGCCACGCGGCGTTTACCGGTCCCTGAGGTTCTGACCAGGTGGACGACCACGTCCAGAGCGGCGGCCAGCTGGCTGTGGACGGCTTCGCGGCTCAAACCGGCGGCGCACGCCAGGGCTTCGAGACGGGCGGGGACGTCCGTGGCGGCATTCGCGTGCAGAGTGCCGCAGCCACCCTCGTGTCCGGTGTTCAAAGCACCCAGAAGATCGACGACCTCGGCGCCGCGAACCTCGCCCACGACCAGACGGTCGGGACGCATGCGCAGACCCTGCCGGACGAGCTGGTGCAGCGTCACGCCTCCCGCGCCCTCGACGTTCGGCGGTCGTGTTTCCAGCCGGACGACATGCGGGTGGTCAGGGCTCAGCTCGGCGGAGTCCTCGACCAGCAGAAGGCGTTCGGACCGCCCTGCCAGGCCGAGCAGGCAGCTCAGGAGGGTCGTCTTGCCCGTACCGGTGCCTCCGCTGATGAGGAATGCCGCACGGGCCTTGACCAGGGCGGACAGAAGAGCCGCTCCAGCAGGGGGAATCGTCTCGGTGGCGACGAGCTCGTCCAAGGTGAACGCGCGACGGCGCGGAAGACGCAGGGACAGGCACGTACCGGTCGGGGCGACCGGCGGCAGGACGGCGTGAAGGCGAACCCCGCCCGGCAGGCGCGCGTCAGCGTACGGAGACGCGTCGTCCAACCGGCGGCCCGCAGCGGCGGTGAGGCGTTGGGCGAGGCGCCGCAGTGTCGCCTCGTCAGCGAAGCGTGTGGCCGTCCGGACGAGGCCGGACCCGGCGTCCACCCACACCTCCTCCGGGCCATTGACCAGCACGTCGGTGACCTCCGGAATGCGCAGTAGCGGCTCCAGCGGTCCGGCACCGACGAACTCGGCACGTAACTCGTCGGCCAGGGCCAGCACCTCGCGATCACCGAGCAGTCGTTCTTCGGCGCGCAGGGCCGCCGCGACCCTCCCAGCCGTGGGTTCGACACCGCCCTCGGCCAGCCGACCGCGAACCGCCTCGGAGAATCTGCTGTTCATGCTCACCACTCCTTCTCTCCTGAACCTGTTGTCGATGAAGCTGCGCCCGGATGTCCGAACGCGCCCGCCTGCATGACCTCATGTAGCTGCCAGATGAGAAGCTTCACGGCCGTCCAGCCCGGGCCTGGCCAGGTACTCGACGCGCGAACGCCGTGTACGAGGGGTGAGGCCGCGCTGTCGACCTTAAAGTCCCGCAGCCGACGCATCCGGCTGATGCGCGCCTCTGCCTGCTTACGAGCCGATCCCCGAAGACGAGGACCCGGCCGTCATGCATCACTTCATGTAGCTGCCGCTCCCCGACATCGCGACGGCTGCCATGCATCACCTCGCGTGGACGTTGTTCACGGGCTGTGGAGGCGTCATGCATCCCCTCACAGCCGTCGTGGAGGACCTCGCATGTCTGCCGTGCACGGCCTCGCACAGTCCTCAGGCCAGCCACTACTCGGCCGACTCGGCAACCGCGCGCAGGCGTCGTGCATGCTCCTGGTTCGTCACCGTGGACGTCCTTGTGCAGGCACCGCGTGTCCTTGCGAAGGCACCGTGCGTGTCCTCGTCTAGACACCGTGCGGTGCTCGTGTGGGCATCGCGCGTGGCCTTACGTACACACGCGCCCGGCATGCCTTAGCCGTCGGGGTGCTCGTCTGGTTGGCGTGCATACCGATGGGCGGCCGGCGTCCATGGGGGCGGAGCGGTCGGCGCCGTGGCGGTGGGTGTGGTGGCGGTGGGCTTGGGGACGGGTTCGAGGTCAGGCGGCTTTCGCGGTGGGGGCGGTGGGGGCCAGGGACTGTGCGTCCAGCAGGTGGTCGCAGAGGTCGCGCAAAGGTCCCCGGCGGGCTATTCGGGACAGTCCGCCCTGTTCGAGGGCGGGCGGCACCCGCCGGTCGCGGTCGAGGGTGCCGATGCTGGGCAGGTCGAGGTGCCGGGCCACCGTGTCCGGATGGAGGCCGCCGGGCGGCGGGCCGCCGACGATGAGCCGGACGTCGGAGGTCTCCCGGCGCAGGAAGCCCGCCAGGACGTCGGCGGCCACGGTGGCGCGGACCTCGGCGGGGACGACCAGGTAGCAGGTGTGCGCGGCGCGCAGCGCGGGACGGCCGATGTCGCCCAGGTAGCGGGGGACGTCCACCACGGTCAGGTCGAAGCCGCGCGCCGCCGAGTCGAGCAGGGAGCGCACCGAGTCGGGTGAGACGGCCACCGGCTCGCTCTTAGCCCACGACAGCACCGACAGCTCACCGTGGCTGGGCAGCGAGTCGCGCAGTGTGGCGACGCTGATGCGCCCCTGCCGCTGGGCGAGGTCGGGCCAGCGGGCGCCCTCGTGGCCTTCGAGGCCGAGCAGCAGATCGATGCCGCCGCCCAGCGGATCGCCGTCGACCAGCAGGGTGCGCAGGCCGTCGTGCGCGGACCGGTGGGCCAGGGCGGCGGCCAGGACGCTCGCGCCCGCGCCGCCCCGGGAGCCGGTGACGCAGACGATGACGCCGCGGGCGTCGTCGGGCTCGGCCGCCGCCGCCATCGCGTCGGTCAGCCAAGGCTCGTCGTCCGGCAGGACGGCGACGTCACCCGCCCCCACGCCGAGGGCGAGGCGGTAGACGTCCGGCCCCTCGCCGGGGCGGGCGACCAGCACGACCCCCGAGCGGCGGTGCGGCCCGGCGGCGGCGAGGCCGGCGGCGACGTCGGCGCCGACGAGCACGAGCG
>NZ_JBFAOF010000010.1:0-33034 GCF_040675125.1 Spirillospora sp. NPDC049652
GGACGCCGGACCCCGCGCTGCTCCCCCGGCGGCTGGCCGAGCACGTCGCCCGGCAGACGCACCGCGCGCCGCCGAGCCCCCTCGTCCGGATGCTGGACCGCTCGGTCGGCAACCCCGAGGTCCAGGAGATCCTGCGCCGGCACATGGACGAGGTGCTGGTCGAGCCGCTTCTCGCCCAGCTCACCGGTCCGGACCGGCGCACCCGCGCGACGCTGGCCGCGCTGGTCATCATGGGCGGCGGCCCGGTCCGGCGGATGCTCGACATCGACGACCTCCGCTCCGCCGACCGCGCCGACCTCACCGACCGCCTGACCGACATGTTCACGGCCGCCCTCCGCTGACCCCGCCGCGTCCCCGACACCGGGCCGCGTTCCGATGAAGCGGTGCGCCGCCGGGTTCCTCGTGCGGCGGGCGCGAGTGGACGGGCCAGGTGGTCAGGCGCGCGTCCTGCCTGAGGAGGACGGCGCGAGCGTCCCTACATCACCGGGCGCACGGTCTGTGGGCACCAGCGGCCGAGCGACCGCGCCGGGCGGCCCCGTAGTCTGCCGGATATGCGGGTGGGCGGGGGAATCGTGCGACGCTGGGCGGCCATGGGAGGCGCTGGACGGCGCTGGACGGCGGCCGGAGGCGTCGCGGCCCTCGTCGCCGCGGGCGGACTGACCTACGGGATCGGCGTGTCGGACGGTCCGGCCGTCGAGTCGTCCGATCAGTGGATCTCCGTGGTGGACGGTCCGCGCGACGACCAGCACGTCCGGCTGGACACGGCGTTCTACCGCCCGGCCGGGAGCGGGCGGGCCCCGGCGGTCCTGCTCGGGCACGGGTTCGGCGGCACCAAGGACGACATGCGCGCCGAGGCGCGGCGGCTAGCGCGCGACGGCTACGCGGTGCTGACCTGGTCGGCGCGCGGATTCGGCCGCTCGACCGGACAGATCGCCCTGAACTCCCCCGACTACGAGGTCAAGGACGTCCGGCAACTGATCGACTGGCTGGCGCGACGCCCCGAGGTCCGGCTGGACGGCCCGGGCGATCCGCGCGTGGGCATGACCGGCGAGTCCTACGGCGGCGCGATCGCGCTGATGACCGCGGGTCACGACCGCCGTGTGGACGCCATCGCCCCGCGCATCACCTGGAACAGCCTTCCGGACGTCTTCTTCCCGAACGCCGGCGGCCAGGGCCCCGGGACGGGCGTGTTCAAGAAGCTGTGGGCCGGGCTCTTCTTCACCAGCGGCGCGGGCGGGTCGGCCTGCGGGCGGTTCCTGCCCGAGGTGTGCGCGATGTACCAGCGGGTCGCCGAGGCGGGACGCCCGACACCGGAGGCGGTGCGGATTCTGGCCGCGTCCAGTCCGGCATCGGTGGCGGACCGAATCCGGGTCCCCTCGCTGCTCATCCAGGGGCAATCCGACTCATTGTTCCCACTGGACCAGGCGGATGCGAACGCGCGTGCGATCGCCCACAACGATTCGCCCGTGCGAACCGTTTGGTATCAGGGGGGACATGATGGCGGCGATCCCGAGACGAGCCGGCTGGAGGGCTATGTACGCACCTGGTTCGACACCTATCTGAAGAGCGCGAAGACAACGGCGACCACCCCGACCGGCGGCGGCTCGAAGGGCGGCGGGGGAACGGCGGCGCCCAAGGCCGACGGCGGCGGTTCGTCCGGCGTGGCCGGGGGTGACGGCTTCACCGTGACCCGCGCGGGCGGGGTCGACTCGTCCAGCCAGCGTGTGGTGGTGAGCGCCGCGTCCACCGGGACGTATCCAGGGCTGTCCGCGAACCCGCGTGTCCTGTCGCTGCGGGGCGCGCCGCAGACCGTCCACAACCCGGCGGGCGGCACCCCGGCGTCGATCTCGGCGCTTCCCGGGCTCGGCGGCCTGGACGCGCTGGGCTCGCTCGGCGGCCAGGTGATGGGCGGCGGCGGTGACGACGGTGGCGGCGACGGCAGCAGCGGCGGTGGTGGTGGCGCGGGTGGCTTCGCGATGGACGTCCCTGGCCAGTCGGCCGTCTTCGACACGCCGGCGCTCACCGAACCGGTCCGGCTCACCGGCGCGGCGTCCGTGCACCTCAAGGTCACGGGCCTTCCACGGGACGGCGCGTCGCTGTTCGCCAAGCTCTACGACCTGGCTCCGGGTGGCGGCGCGACCCCGGCCCGGCGGCTCGCCGCGCCGTTCCACGTGTCCGCCTCGGACGACGTGCAGGTGACGCTGCCCGCGATGGACTACCGCTTCGAGGCGGGGCACCGCATCCGGGTCGTCGTCTCGGCGACCGACATGGGCTTCGCGACGTCACCCCGGCCCGCTTCGTTCACGGTCGCCGCGACGTCGGGCATCACCGTGCCGACCGTTCCATCACTGCGCACCCCCGCCGCCCCGCTCCCGGCATGGGTGTGGGCGCTTCCAGCGGCTGCCGCCGCGCTGGCCGCCGGCATCCTGCTCACCGGCCGCCGAAAGCCGTCCGCCTCCGTCGCGCTCGCAGCCGCTGAGCCGAGCAACGCCGCAAAAAAGGCGCCACCTGCCGCCGACCTCGGCGAACCCGCACCGGCAACCGACCGCTCCCCCGCAGCACGGGATGATCAACCAACCCCATCGGCCCCGAACGCCCCTCACGACAAAGCCGACGCTGCCGGCGGCGTCCAGCCGAACGGCACCCGGCACGGCGGAGCACGAACGCACGAAGCAGACCCGGCCAAGGATGCCGCCTTCGATCCGGAACTGGCCGACGTCCCGCTCCAGCTCCGTGGGCTGACCAAGGCTTATGCGAACGGGTACCGCGCCGTGTCCGAGCTGTCGTTCCGGGTCGAGCGGGGGCAGGTGCTCGGGCTCCTCGGTCCGAACGGCGCGGGCAAGACGACGACTCTGCGCATGCTGATGGGCTTGATCCACCCGGACGCGGGCGAGATCCGGATCTTCGGGCACCGGGTGTCGCCGGGCGCGCCGGTGCTGTCGCGCCTCGGGTCGTTCGTCGAGGGCCCGGGGTTCCTGCCGCACCTGTCCGGACGCGACAACCTCGACCTCTACTGGCGGGCGACGGGCCGCCCGGCCGGAGCCGCGCATCTGGAGGAGGCGCTGGAGATCGCGGACCTGGGCGCGGCGCTGGACCGGGCGGTCCGCACCTATTCGCAGGGCATGCGGCAGCGCCTGGCCATCGCGCAGGCCATGCTCGGCCTGCCCGACCTGCTCGTGCTGGACGAGCCGACCAACGGCCTCGACCCGCCGCAGATCCGGGAGATGCGCGAGGTGCTGGTCCGGTACGCCGCGTCCGGCCGGACCGTGATCGTTTCCAGTCATCTGCTCGCCGAGGTCGAGCAGAGCTGCACGCACGCGGTGGTGATGACCGGCGGACGGCGCGTCGCGGCGGGCCCGGTCAGCGAGATCACCGGCACCGGACGCCGCCTGGAGGACGCGTTCCTGGAGATCATCGGAGAGGGATCATGACCTGGACCGCCCGCGTCAACGGCTCCGCGTCCGGCGCGGCCAAGGCCGTGCCGCCGCCGCCGGCGGACGGCCCGAACCCGGACGGATCGTCCACCGGATACGCGGTCGGCCGGACGCTGCCGCTGCGCGTGGAGGCGGTCCGGCAGTTCCGGCGCCGCCGGACGCTGCTGGCGTTCGCGATCCTGCTCCTGCTGCCCTGGCTGCTGGTCGCGGCGTTCAAGATCGGCGGCGATCCGTCGTCCCGGCAGGGCGCGCCCGGCCTGGTGGACGTCGCGACCGCCGGCGCGCTGAACTTCGCGCTCTTCGCGCTGTTCGTGTCGGCGGGCTTCCTGCTGGTCGTCGCGGTGGCGCTGTTCTGCGGCGACACCGTGGCGAGCGAGGCGGGCTGGTCGTCGCTGCGCTACCTGCTCGCGGCGCCCGTCCCGCGTGCGAGGCTGCTCCGCCAGAAGCTCGTCGTCGCCCTGGCGTACGCGGTCGTCGCCGTCCTCAGCCTGCCGCTGATGTCGCTGGTCGCCGGCACCGTCGCGTTCGGCTGGCACGACGTGCGGCTGCCCACGGGCGGTACCGTCCCGGTCGGCACGGCGCTCGGCCGGATGGCGATCGTCGTCGCATACGCCCTGGTCAGCGAGCTGGTGGTGGCGGCCCTGGCGTTCCTGCTGTCGGTCCTGACCGACTCCCCGCTCGGCGCGGTGGGCGGCGCGGTCGGCCTGGTGATCGTCAGCAACATCCTGGACGCGGTGACCGCGCTCGGCGGCTGGCGCGACTTCCTGCCCACGCACTGGATGTACGCGTGGACCGACGCCCTCCAGCCGCAGATCCAGTGGTCCGGCATGATCAAGGGTTCGGCGGTCTCGGCGTCCTACGCCGTGGTCCTGCTGGCGCTGGCGTTCCGCCGCTTCCGCCGCCGCGACATCGTCTCCTGAGCCCCTGGAACTCTCTGAGTCCGAGCGATTCTCCGGACACGCAAAGCACGCCCGGCTTCCGCAAAATCGGTCGAACGCGCAGAGGGTGTCGCATAAGCTCATCGAACCTCGCGTTCGGCGGGTACGTCGAACAAGGTGAGCGCGACATCGGCTCGATCGAACGGGTTAACACCCGGCCCGACGGGGGAGATGATCACCATGGCACGGCAGCAGCTCGTCAAACGCCCGAAGCCCCCACGTCAACCGAGCCCGCCCGACCTCAGGACGCCCTCGGGACGCCTCCTGCCGTACTGACCTCCGACTTCACCGCCTTTCCGCGGCCTCAGCGACCAGAGCGCCGGGCCCCGCCACCTGGGGCCCGGCGCTCTGCCGCCTTCCGTTCGCTGTCAGCGAACAGCTCTCAGACGCCCGCCGCGCAGGGCTCTGCGACCTCGACACCGCCTCACTTCTCCGCCAACCGCGCGAGGAACCGCCCCCGGTCCACGACGGCCCGGTGCACCCGCCCGCTGGCCAGCAGCGTCCCGTCCTCGGCCGTCGCCCGGACGTCGAAGACCACCCGACGTCCGTCGATCCCGGCCGTCTCGGCCGCGACCACCACCCGCGCCCCCACCGGACTCGCCGCGAGGTGATCGACCTCCACCCGCGTCCCCACTGACGTCTCCCCCGCCCGAAGCCGTCCCTCCAGCGCCCGCACCGTGGCCGCCTCGAACATCGCGACCAGCCGGGGCGTCGCCAGCACCGGCACGTCCCCGGACCCGACGGCGTCAGCCGTGTCACCGGGGGCCACCTCAAGCCGAATCTCGCTGCGAATACGCGTCATAGCCGTAGTCTCCTACCCCCAGCGCCACTACTTTGCGCATCCGTGGGGTTACCCAACCCCACATCCGTCGCATCCTTCTCATTGATGGGGAAAGGAGGCGAGGCCGCCCATGGATCACCGACGAACCGCCGCGAAGGCGGGTCCCGCCTGGATCTTCCTGGCCGGAGCCGCCGCCATAACGGCGGCGGTGGTGGCCTTCCTCGCCCGCCGCCGCACCGAAACCACGGGCACCGCGTCCGAGGTCGTCCCAGCCCACCCTGTCCGGACGAGGAAAGGACGCGACGCGCCCATGGCCCGCAGACGAACCGCCCGGAAGGCCGGCTTCAACTGGCCGCTGCTCCTGGGCGTCATCACCACCTTCCTCCTGATCTGGCTCTGGTGGTGGGCCGCCGCCGGAGGCGGCCCCTGACCGCCCGCCCAGCTCTCCCGCCGCGACGCTCCAGGAGGACTCGCCAACGACTCGGACATGGCCCAGAAGGCCGAGCTGTTCACGAGTCGGTCGACGCGATCTCGCCCTGGCGTTCGTCTCCCGTGTCGAAGAACCGCGTGAGGTAGGCGTCCGGCTCGGAGGTGCTCACACGCATGAGTGAGAAGACTTCCGTTCCGTTGCTCAACGGCTCATCCCCGATGAGATACGCCTGCGCCAGCCCCAGATACTCTCCGCCGAGTAGGGCGGCACGCTCACGCGCCTCAGACTCCGCCTTCGCGATCCCGTCCTCAAAGGACGCCGCCCGCCAAACGGTGACGCTCTCCTCGTAAGGCCGCCCCGCCGCCTGCGACCAGCGGAACAAGCAACGCACTCCATACCAACCGGCCTTGTCCATGTACGCTCGGCTCCCTTTGCACTGCCCGGCAGGACACGTCCACCGAGCACGACAGGCGAACCCGCATTGTGCCTCAGTGCCCCGTAACGAAGATCGGTGAGCCTCGAACCTTCTGGAGGTACTGCTGGTGGAAGACGTCAACGCCGTTGGTAGCCATGGTCACCAGCCGGGAGGGAGGTCGTTGGGGCGGCGGGTCCACCACCAGCGGACCTCTTGGCCGTCCGCCAGAGGACGCCAGTACTGCGACAGCTCCGCTCCGCCGTCCTCGAAGGTGACGGCTCGATAGCGGTCGTCGAGGCGCCCCACACAACCGCCGACCTTGCCTTGCAGGCCGTGCGGCATCGCATCGAGGAACTCGTCGATCCCATCGCGAACAGTGAGGTCGTTCAGGTACTCGTCCACCATGTAGTAGTCCTGGCGACGCCAGCCTTCCTCCATGCGGGAGATCAGGATCTCCCAGAACCGCAGGCAGTTGAGGACGCCGTAGGTCGGGTCGGTGGCCTGGAAGCCCCGCCCGGCGTTCTCCCGGGCGAGGACCTGCAGATCGAGGAGTGCGATGACCTGCCGGTCCTCGGGGGTGAGCGCACGGACCAGGCGGTCCGTCTCGGGCGTGCTCACTCGGCGGGGGCTACTCCTACGGGGCAGGACAGACCGGTGCCGCCGAGGCCGCAGTAGCCGTTGGGGACCTTCTGGAGGTACTGCTGGTGGTAGGGCTCGGCGTAGTAGAAGGGCGGGGCGTCGGTGATCTCGGTGGTGATCTCCGGGTAGCCGGCGGCGGTGAGGGTCTGCTGGTAGGCGGCCCTGGACGCCTCGGCCTGGGCCTTCTGCGCCTCGGAATGGGTGAAGATCGCCGAGCGGTACTGGGTGCCCACGTCGTTGCCCTGGCGCATGCCCTGGGTGGGGTCATGGGACTCCCAGAAGACCTTGAGCAGGGTCTCGTAGCTGACCTTGGCGGGGTCGTAGACGACGCGGACGGCCTCGGTGTGGCCGGTGTGGCCCGAGCAGACCTCTTCGTAGGTCGGGTTCGGGGTGTATCCGCCCTGGTAGCCGACGGCGGTGGTGATGACGCCTTCGGTCTCCCAGAACTTGCGCTCGGCGCCCCAGAAGCAGCCGAGGGCGAAGTCGGCGATTTCGGCGTGGTCGGGGTAGGGCGGGGTGAGCGGGGTGCCCAGGACCTCGTGGCGGGACGGGACGGGCATCGACTCGTCCCGGCCGGGCAGGGCCTTCTCCGGGGCGACCATCTGGGTCTTCGCGAAGCCGAACATGTCTTCAGCCTACGTCCGCACGGCCGGGATGGCGGCCGGTGTGGTCGCCGCCTCATGCCCGGCCGGAAGCGGACGGGGCAGGAGCCGGGGCGTCCGTCTCCGCTGCTCCGCGGGGGCGTGTGACCCCTCTTGCAGTCATCAGCGTGACCTGTGATGACTGCTTACGTGCTGATAATGTTCTATTTGTGGTCAATCGTCGCGGAATGCTCTTCGGTGTCACTGCGTACGTCCTCTGGGGACTGTTCCCGCTCTACTGGCCGCTGCTGAAACCCGCCAACGCGGTGGAGATCCTGGCGCACCGCATCATGTGGTCGCTGGTGGCGGTGGCGGCCATCCTCGCGGTCGGCCGCAACTGGTCCTGGATCCGGGCGCTGGACCGCAGGAAGATCGGCCTGCTCGCGCTCGCGTCGGTGCTGATCTCGGTCAACTGGGGCACCTACATCTTCGCCGTGAACACCGGCAGGACGATCGAGGGCTCGCTCGGGTACTTCATCAACCCGCTGATCAGCATCGTGTTCGGCGTGGTCATCTTCCGCGAGCGGTTGCGCGCCTGGCAGTGGGTCGCGGTGGGCCTCGGGACGGCGGCGGTCGCCGTGCTGACCGTGGACTACGGACGGCTTCCCTACATCGCGCTGACCCTGGCGTGCTCCTTCGGCGTCTACGGGCTGCTGAAGAAGTTCGCGTCCATGCCGTCCGCCGAGAGCCTGGCGGTGGAGACCACCGTCATGTTCGTCCCGGCGCTCGCGGCGTCGGTCGCGATGCAGGTGAACGGGACGGCGTCGTTCGGCCACCACGGGACCGGGAACATGGCCCTGCTCGCGGCGTCCGGCGTGGTGACCGCGATCCCGCTGCTGCTGTTCAACGCCTCCGCGGTGCGGGTGCCGATGAGCACGCTCGGCCTGCTCCAGTACCTCGCGCCCGTCCTGCAGTTCATCATCGGGCTGCTGGTGCAGCACGAGGAGATGCCCGTGAGCCGCTGGGCCGGGTTCCTGCTGGTCTGGGCGGCGCTGGTCGTCCTCACGGCGGACGGCCTGCTCACCGGACGGCGCACCCGCCGGCTCGCCCGCCGGACGCCCGCCGTCGAGGCCGACACCGAGCCGCTCGCCGAGACCCTGGTGGAACCCGTCGGCAAGCCCCTCACCGAGCCCGCCGCCTGACCCTCGGAGCCGACGCCCCCGGGCCACGCTGAGCCGACGTCGCGGATGCCCGGCCGTCCCCCTGGGGGACATCCGAACGGTCCCTGAAAATTGCCTGAAAGACTTGCCAACCTTTTTGGCCCTAAACCTGTCTATAGAGTGAGAAGCCCGCACCCGCTAGAGTGCGGGAGATCACACCGCGACCCATCCACTCGACCCCCCAGGAGCCCCGGTTGCGTCTGCTCAGCACGGCCGTCGTCGGCGCGGCCATCGTCGGAGCCGGACTGCTCGCCCCCGTCTCGGGCGAGGCCACCGCCGCTTCCCGCGATGTCATCTTCAGCCCCTCCGTCGCCCGGCCGGGGCAGCACGTGCGGATCGACGTCCTGAAATGCCCGGTGGGCAAGAAGCGCCACTGGGTGACCTCCAAGGCCTTCACCAAGAAGGCGACCGTCTACGGCAAGGGCAAGGACGGCCAGGCCAAGGTGGTCGTGAAGCGCTCGGTGAAGTCCGGCGCCTACAAGGTGACCGTCCACTGCGGGAACCGCGTCCTGACCGCCAAGCTCCGCGTCTCGAACAAGGCATGGCCCGGAGTGATCCCCTCGCTCACCCCCGGCGTCCGCTGACCTCTCGCACGACGCCGCTCCTCACCCCCGCCGCCTCCCCGCCTGCGCCCGCGCGCATCACCTCGCGCCGCGCCCCGCACGCGACCCCTCACGCATCAGACCGCGTTCGCCTGCCCGCGCGCCCGCGCGTCCGGGTGGCAGAACATGAGAAAGGCCCTCCGAGGAGGGCCTTTCTTCTATGCACGAGCGTCTCAGCCGCTCCGGGAGCTCAGCCGGTGCGGGAGACGACGTAGTCGCAGAGGCCGATGAAGGCGGCCCGCGCCGGGATGTCCGGGAGGGTGAGCAGGTCGGCGCGCGCGTCCTCGGCCCACGAACGCATGTCGGCGCGGGCACGGTCCATCGCCGGGTGCGCGCGCAGCAGCGCGAGCGCCTCGGCGTGCAGCGCGTCGTCGGTCAGGTCGGTGACGAGCAGCTCGCGCAGGCGCTCATCGTCCGGACCGGAGCCGACGCCTTCCAGCACCAGGTGCATCGGCAGCGTGCGGATGCCCTCGCGCAGGTCGGTGCCCGGCGTCTTGCCCGACTCCTCGGTCTCGGACGCGATGTCCAGGATGTCGTCGGACAGCTGGAACGCGATGCCGAGCTTCTCGCACGCGGAGGTGATGGTGTCCACCACGGCGGGCGAGGCGCCGGCGAGCAGCGCGCCGAACTGGCCGGAGACGGCGATCAGTGAGCCGGTCTTGTCGGCCATGACCGACAGGTAGTGCTTGAGCGGGTCGACGCCCTCGGCGGGGCCCACGGTCTCCTGGATCTGGCCGCGGACCAGGCGGGCGAACGCGCGGGCCTGGATCCGGACGGCCTCGGGCCCGAGGTCGGCCAGCAGGTCCGAGGCGCGGGCGAACAGGTAGTCGCCGGTGAGGATCGCGACGGTGTTGTTCCACCGCGAGTTCGCCGACTCCTGGCCGCGCCGGACGGTCGCCTCGTCCATGACGTCGTCGTGGTAGAGCGTCGCCAGGTGGGTCAGCTCGACCACGACCGCCGCCGGGACGACGCCCGGGGCGGCCGGGGAGCCGAAGTGGGAGGCGAGCAGCGCCAGCATCGGCCGGAACCGCTTGCCCCCCGCCTCGACGAGGTGCTTGGAGGCTTCGGAGAGCAGCGGATCCTCGCCCCGCACGGAGGAGAGAAGCAACTCCTCGACCGCGGCGAGCCGCTCCCGCACATCTGAGGCCAGCCCATCGGGCAGACCGAACGGAACGGCGCTACTCACCCAAACCCCCTACGGAGCACTACCGGACGAACATCTGTGTCGCGGCGTGTCCCGCCAGGTCCAGCATGGGCTGGGGCAACACGCCGAGTACCACAGTAGCCGTCACGCCGAGCGCCACGGCAGCCGCGGTCGCCGGGCCCGCGACCACGGTCGGGCCGTCCGCCTCGGGCTCGCTGAAGAACATCACCACGATGACCCGGACGTAGAAGAACGCCGCGACCGCCGACGACAGGACGCCGACGACCACCAGCGGGGTCGCGTGTCCCTCGACCGCCGCCTTGAAGACCGCGAACTTTCCGGTGAATCCGGACGTCAACGGAATTCCGGCGAAGGCTAGCAGGAAGAAGGCGAAAATGCCCGCGACCAGCGGCGACCTGCGCCCGAGCCCCGCCCACCGGGACAGGTGCGCGGCCTCGCCGCCCGCGTCCCGCACCATGGTGATCACCGCGAACGCGCCGACCGTGGTGAAGCCGTAGGCGACCAGGTAGAACAGCGAGCCCGCGAGGCCGTCGCGGGTCACCGCGACCATGCCGGTGAGCAGGAAGCCCGCGTGCGCGACCGACGAGTAGGCCAGCAGGCGCTTCAGGTCGGTCTGGGTGATCGCGATGACCGCGCCCGCGACCATCGTGAGAATCGCCACACCCCACATGAAGGGCCGCCAGTCCCACTTCAGCGTCTCGAACCCGACGTAGTAGACGCGCATCAGCGCGCCGAACGCGGCCACCAGCGTGCAGGACGCCATCAGGCCGGTGACCGGGGTCGGGGCGCCCTGGTAGACGTCCGGCTTCCACATGTGGAACGGCACCGCGCCGATCTTGAACAGCAGACCGACCGACAGCAGGCCCACGCCCGCGAGCATCAGCGTCTCGCTGCCCGCGTCCTTGCTGAGCTGGTCGGCGATGTCCGACAGCCGCACCGAGCCGGCGTAGCCGTACAGCAGCGCCGTCCCGTACAGGAAGAACGCCGAGGAGAACGCGCCCAGCAGGAAGTACTTGACCGCGGCCTCCTGCGACAGCAGGCGGCGGCGCCGGGCCAGGCCGCACAGCAGGTACAGCGGCAGCGACATGATCTCCAGCGCGGCGAACATCGTCAGCAGGTCGTTGCTCGCGGGGAACATCAGCATGCCGCCGACCGCGAACAGCATCAGCGGGAACACCTCGGTCTGGGTGGTCCCCGCCGCCATCGTCTCCTGCTCGGCCTCGGAGCCGGGCAGCGCCGACGCCTGGGCGGTGAAGCTGCCCTGCTGCCGCTCGGCGATGAGCAGCAGCGACACCAGGGCGAGCACCAGGATGGTGCCCTGCACGAACAGGGTCGGGCCGTCCACGCCGATCGCGCCCATCGCGGCCGCGTGGAACGGCTTGTCCCGCGCGGCCAGGCCGATCGTCCACGCGAACGCGGCGATCAGCCCGACGGCGGTCAGCGGCACCTGCACGTAGTACCGGTTGCGGCGGCTGACGAACGCCTCCACCAGCACCCCGGCCACCGCGACGCCGAAGACGATCAGCATCGGGGCGAGCATGCCGTACTCGATGTGCGGGGCGGGGAACTTCTCCCCGCCGGACGGGGCGGCCGCGAGTCCCGCGGCGACCATTGACACGCTCACGGCCGGGCTCCGTTCTCGGCGACGTTACCGGTGATCTTCGGTGCCGGGTCGCGGACGTCCACCCGGGCCAGGCCCTTCTCGACGGACGGGTTGATGGCCTTGAGCACCGGCTGGGGGAACAGGCCCATCGCGACGATGATCGCGATGATCGGGGCGATCGCGGCCTTCTCCCGCAGCGAGAGGTCGGGCATGCCCTTGACCTCCTCGCGGGCGGGTCCGCCCATGGTCCGCTGGTAGGTCCAGAGGATGTAGATCGCGGCGAGCACGATCCCGGACGCGGCGAGCACGGCGGGCACCCGGTGCCGGCTGAACGTGCCGACCAGCACCATCAGCTCGGACACGAAGGTGGACAGGCCCGGCAGCGACAGCCCGGACAGGCCCGCCACCAGGAACGTCCCGGCGAGCACCGGGGCCACCTTCTGCACGCCGCCGAACGCGTCGATCCGCGCCGACCGCCGCCGCGCGATCATGAAGCCGACCAGCAGGAACAGCGCGCCGGTGGAGAACCCGTGGTTCACCATGTAGAGCGTCGCGCCCGACTGGCCCTGCGTGGTCATGGCGAAGATGCCGAGCACGATGAACCCGAAGTGCGAGACGGAGGTGTAGGCCACCAGCCGCTTGAGGTCCACCTGCCCGATCGCCAGGACCGCGCCGTACACGATGCTGACCACGGCCAGCGCGAGGACGACCGGGGTCGCCCACTTGGCCGCGCCGGGGAACAGCTCCAGGCAGAACCGGAGCATCCCGTAGGTGCCGACCTTGTCGAGCACGCCGACGACGAGCACCAGGGCGCCCGCCGGGGACTGCGCGGCCGCGTCCGGCAGCCAGGTGTGGACGGGCACCATCGGCGCCTTGATCGCGAACGCGACGAAGAAGCCGAGGAACAGCCACTTGGCGGTCGTGCCGTCCACGTGCATCGTGTTCAGCTCGTCGAACATGAACGTGCCGTGGCCGAGCTTCTCCTGCGACAGCGGGTAGAGCCAGACCACCGAGACGAGCATCAGCAGCCCGCCGAACAGCGAGTACAGCAGGAACTTCACGGCCGCGTAGGACCGCTGCGGACCGCCGTAGTACCCGATGATGAAGTACACCGGGATGAGCATCGCCTCGAAGAAGACGTAGAAGAGGAAGACGTCGGTCGCCGCGAAGACGCCGACCATCATCGCCTCCAGCGCCAGCAGCAGCGCGAAGTAGACCTTCGCCGACCGCTTCGGCGGGGTGTCGGTGCCGCCGGAGCGGCCCGCCTCGTCCCAGGAGGCGATCACCACGAGCGGGACGAGGACCACCGACAGCAGGACGAGCACCAGCGCGACGCCGTCGACGCCGACCGCCCAGTGCACGCCGAACTGCTTGATCCACCAGTACTTCTCGGTGAACTGGAAGCGGTCGCCGCCGACCTTGAACGCGGTCGTCATCACGATCGCCAGGACGGCCTCGACCAGCGAGATCCCGAGCGCGGCCTGCTTGGCCAGGGTCTCGTTCTCGCGCGGCAGCAGCCCGACCAGCAGCGCGCCCACGGCGGGCAGCGCGATGAGGACGGTCAGCCAGGGGAAGTCGGTCATGACGCGTTCACCACCAGGAGGGCGGCGACCACGATCGCCGCGCCGAGGTACATCGAGAGGGCGTAGGAGCGGGCGAACCCGGTCTGGATCCGCCGGATCCGGCCCGAGGTGCCGCCGACGCCGGCCGCGATGCCGTTCACCGCGCCGTCCACGCCCCGGTTGTCGAACCAGACGGCGAGCCGGGTCAGCCACTGGCCGGGCCGCATGAGCAGCGACTCGTTGAGGGCGTCACCGTAGAGGTCGCGGCGCGCGGCGCGGGTGAGGAACGACCCGGCCGGGGCCTCCAGCGGCACCGGCCGCGCCGCGTACTGCCGCCACGCGATCGCGGCGCCGAGGATCATCAGCACGAAGGTCGCCGCGCCCGGAACGGTCAGCCACTTGAAGGTGTGCTCCTCCGGCTCCCCGATCACGGGGGCCAGGAAGTCGGAGAACCCGCCGAGGACGAGGAACCCGCCCGCGAACACCGACCCGAAGGCCAGCAGGATCAGCGGGACGGTCATCACCTTCGGGGACTCGTGCGGGTGCACGTCCTCCTGCCAGCGCTTCTCGCCGAAGAACGTCATGAACATCACGCGCGACATGTAGTACGCCGTGATGCCCGCGCCGAGCAGCGCGCAGGTGCCGAGGATGTTCCCCGACGTCCCGCCCTTCTCGTACGCGGCCTCGATGATCCCGTCCTTGGTGAACCAGCCGGAGAACGGCGGGCACCCGATGATCGCGAGGTAGCCGAGGCCGAACGTCCCGTAGGTCACGTACATGACCTTCCGCAGCGCCCCGTAGTGCCGCATGTTCACGTCGTCGTTGGTCGCGTGCATGACCGACCCGGCGCCGAGGAACAGGCCCGCCTTGAAGAAGCCGTGCGCGATCAGGTGCGCGATGGCGAAGGCGTAGCCGGGCTTGCCGAGCCCGGCGGCGAGGTGCATGTAGCCGATCTGCGACATCGTCGAGCCGGCCAGCGCCTTCTTGATGTCGTCCTTGCCGGACCCGATGATCGCACCGGCGAGCAGCGTGGCCGCGCCGACGATGGTCACGACGAGCTGGGCGTCCGGCGACATCTCGAAGATCGGCGCGGACCGGACGATCAGGTAGACACCCGCGGTGACCATGGTCGCCGCGTGGATCAGGGCCGACACCGGGGTCGGGCCCTCCATCGCGTCCAGCAGCCAGGACTGCAGCGGCAGCTGGGCCGACTTGCCGCACGCGCCGAGCAGGAGCAGCAGCCCCAGCGCGGTCGCCGTGCCGGACGTCAGCTTGGCCGCCAGGCCCACGTGCTCGGCGCCGGTGCCGAGGATGGCGGTGAAGTCGACCGAGTTGAAGGTGGCGAACATCAGCATGATCGCCGTGACCAGGCCGAGGTCGCCGACCCGGTTCACCACGAACGCCTTCTTCGCGGCGGTCGCGGCGGTCGGCTTGAACTGCCAGAACCCGATCAGCAGGTAGGACGCGAGGCCCACGCCCTCCCAGCCGAGGAACAGCACGATGTAGTTCGCCCCGAGGACCAGCGTGAGCATCGCCGCGACGAACAGGTTGAGGTAGGCGAAGAACCGCCGCCGGTCCACGTCGTGGGCCATGTAGCCCATCGAGTAGATGTGGATCAGCGAGCCGACGCCCGTGATCAGCAGCACGAAGCTGATCGACAGCGGGTCGATCAGCAGGTCCATCCCGACGCGCAGCGAGCCGACGTCGAAGAAGTCCCACAGGTGCAGCGTGCGGCGGCGCTCGGCGTCGTCGTAGCCGAGCATCTGGACGAGCATCCCCGCGCCGACGACGAACGACGCGAGCGACATCGCGACGCCGAGGAGATGTCCCCACCGGTCGGTGCGGCGTCCTCCGAGCAGGAGGACCGCCGCCCCGAGCAGCGGGAACGCGATGAGCAACCAGGCCGCGGCCTGGATCCCTTCCGCTTTCACTGGCCGCGGCCCCCTAGTACTTCAGCAGGTTCGCGTCGTCGACCGACGAGGACCTGCGGGTCCGGAAGATGGTCATGATGATCGCGAGGCCGACCACGACCTCCGCGGCCGCCACGACCATCACGAAGAACGCGATGATCTGGCCGTCGAGGTTCCCGTGCATGCGGGAGAACGACACGAACGCCAGGTTGCAGGCGTTGAGCATGAGCTCCACGCACATGAACACCACGATCGCGTTGCGGCGCACGAGCACGCCGATCCCGCCGATGGTGAACAGGATCGCCGACAGCGCCAGGTAGTGCCCGGGGCTCACTTCTGGTCCTCCTCGGTCTCGCCGACCTCGCCGCCCTCGGAACCGGCGGTATCGGTCACCGTGCGGACGGCCCGGACGTCCCGGTCCAGCGCCTGGACCTCGGTCCGGCCGTCCAGGTCGGTGTGCCGGTGCGCGGTGTCGGTCCGGGCCGCGATGATCGGGTTGACCGACAGCTCGGACGGCGTGCCGTCCGGCAGCAGCGCGGGCATGTCGACCGCGTTGTGCCGGGCGTAGGTGCCGGGGCCGGGCAGCGGGCCCGGGTGGGCGCCGGTCTGCGCGGCCTTGCGGAACCGCTCGACCGACAGCGCCCGCTGGGTCGGCTTCGGCGTGGTGCGCTCGCGGTGCGCCAGCACCATCGCGCCGAGCGCCGCCGTGATGAGCAGGGCGCTGGTCGCCTCGAACGCGAACACGTACTTGCTGAACAGCAGGTACGCCAGGCCGCGGATGTTGCCGCCGTGCTCGCCGTTGGCGTTCTTCAGCCCGGCGGAGTCGCCGAGCGCCGCGTTGGCGAAGCCGATGCCGAGCAGCACCACGAAGCCGATGCCGCAGACCGCGGCCCAGAACCGCTGCCCGCGCAGCGTCTCCACCAGCGAGTCGGTGGACGAGACGCCGACCAGCATCAGCACGAACAGGAACAGCATCAGCACCGCGCCGGTGTAGACGATGACCTGCACGAACGCCAGGAACGGCGCGTCCTGGACGGCGTAGAGCGCGGCCAGCGACAGCATCACCGTCGCCAGCAGCAGCGCCGAGTGCACCGCCTTGCGCATGAAGATCATGCCGAGCGCGGCGGCGACCGACACGATCGCCAGGAGCCAGAAGAAGAACGGCTCACCCGACTGCTTGTCGGCGACGGTCCCCGCGAGCACGTGCGCGCCGCTCGCCTGGCCCGCCAGGAGGTGGGCGGCGGTCATTTCCTCTCACCGCCTTCCTCGGACTGCAGGCCGAGGCGGTAGTAGTCCTCCTCGGTGTCGCCGAGGCGCATCTCGTGCGGCGGCGTCTCCATGCCCTCGCGCAGCGGCGCGAGCAGCATGTCCTTGGTGTAGATCAGCGACTCGCGGCTGTCGTCGGCGAGCTCGTACTCGTTGGTCATCGTGAGCGCCCGGGTCGGGCACGCCTCGATGCACAGCCCGCACAGGATGCAGCGCAGGTAGTTGATCTGGTAGACGCGGCCGTACCGCTCGCCCGGCGAGTAGCGCTCCTCCTCGGTGTTGTCGGCGCCCTCGACGTAGATGGCGTCGGCGGGACACGCCCAGGCGCACAGCTCGCACCCGACGCACTTCTCCAGACCGTCCGGCCAGCGGTTGAGCTGGTGCCGTCCGTGGAAGCGCGGGGCCGTCGGCTTCTTCACCTCGGGGTACTGGACGGTCTCGCTCTTCATGAACATCTGGTGGAACGAGACCCCGAACCCCTTCACCGGGTTCAGGAAGTCAGTGAGTCCCACTGCTGACCTCCTCACGAGAGGTTTCGGTGATGCGCGGCCGGGGCACGTCGCGGCGGCCGTGGTAGTGCGGTGCGTCCATCGGCGGGACGGGGAAACCGCCGCCCGCGTCCGGATCAGGGGCGGGCTCGGCGGGCTCGGCCTCGGCCGAGCCGCCGCCGCGGGCGAACTCCCACGCGAAGGTCAGCAGGATCACCACGATCGCCACCCCGGCGACCGCGGCCATCACGCCGCCGGCGTCGTGGCCCTCGTTCTTCCACGCGCGGATGGCGGCGACCAGCAGGATCCAGCCGATCGAGAAGGGCATGAGCACCTTCCAGCCGAGCTTCATCAGCTGGTCGTAGCGGACGCGCGGCAGCGAGCCGCGCAGCCAGATGAAGAAGAAGATGAACAGCCAGAGCTTCACCAGGAACCACAGCACCGGCCACCAGCCGGAGTTGGCGCCCGCCCACACGGTGGACAGCGGCGCCGGGGCGCGCCAGCCGCCGAGGAACAGGGTGGTGCACAGCGCCGAGAGCGTCGCCAGGTTGATGTACTCCGCGAGGAAGAACATCGCGAACTTCAGCGACGAGTACTCGGTGTGGAAGCCGCCGACCAGTTCGCCCTCACCCTCGGGCAGGTCGAACGGGATGCGGTTGGACTCGCCCATCATCGTGATGATGTAGACCACGAAGGACGGGAAGAGCAGCACCGCGAACCAGGTGTCGGCCTGGGCGTTGACGATCTCGGTGGTGGACATCGACCCGGCGAACAGGAACACCGCGACGAACGACAGCCCCATCGCGATCTCGTAGGAGATCACCTGCGCGGACGAGCGGAGCCCGCCGAGCAGCGAGTAGGGCGACATCGACGCCCAGCCCGCCAGCACGATCCCGTAGACGCCCATCGAGGACATCGCGAGCACCAGCAGCACCGCGACCGGCAGGTCGGTGCCCTGCAGCGCGGTGTGGTGCCCGAAGATCGACACGGTCGGCCCGAACGGGATGATCGCGAACGAGATGAACGCGGGCACCGCCGACATCACCGGCGCGAGGACGAAGAGGACCTTGTCCACGTTGCGCGGGACGATGTCCTCCTTCAGCGCCAGCTTCACGCCGTCGGCGAGGCCCTGGAGCAGGCCGAACGGCCCGGTCCGGTTGGGGCCGACGCGCAGCTGCATGCGGCCGATGACGCGCCGCTCCACCCACATCGACATCAGGACGGTGAGGACCAGGAAGACGAAGATCGCCAGGACCTTGCCGCCGATCAGCCACCACGGGTCCTTGCCGAAGGTGGACAGGGTCGGGTCGGACGGCGCCGGACCCGCCAGCACCGCCGCTCCCGCCGAACTCACCAGACTCATCGGGACCCTCCGATCGAGACGATGTCCCCGGCCGCCGCGCCCAGGTCGGCGTACGGCGCGACCCCGGCGGAGTTGGCCGGGAGCCACACCACCCGGTCGGGCATGCCGGGCGTGATCTCCAGCGGCAGCGTGACCTCGCCGTGCGGGCCGCGCACCGTGAGCACACCGTCCGCGCCGGCCGCTCCGGCCGCGCCCGCCGTGCCGGTGGCGCCCGCCGTGCCGGTGGCGCCCGCCGTGCCGGCCGTGCCGGTGACGACACCGGCCTCCGCGGCGGTCGCCGCGGACACCCGGGCGACGGCGGCCTTGGCCGTTCCGGCGAGGTAGGGCTCGCCGTCCTGCATGCGGCCCCGGTCGAGCAGCATCCGCCAGGTGGCGAGCACCGCCTCGCCGGGACCGGGCTGCGGCTGGACGCCGATCGCGACCGACGGCGCGGGCGGCCGCTCGCCGCGGAACGCGCCGAGGGCGGTCAGCTCGCGGCGCGCCGCGTTCGGGTCGGGCAGCCCGAGGTGCACGTCCATCTCGTTCGCCAGCGCGTCCAGGACCCGCAGGTCCGACATCTTCGCGGCGGACTTCAGGACGGTCTCGAACGGGCGGCCGCGGCCCTCCCAGTCGACGAACGTGCCGGCCTTCTCGGCGACCGCCGCGACCGGCAGCACCACGTCCGCGCGGTCGGTGACGGCGCTGACCCGCTGCTCCAGGCTCACCACGAACGGCGTGCGGTCGAGCGCGGCGAGCGCGGTGCGGGGGTCGGGCAGGTCGTACGGGTCGAACCCGCCGACCAGGAGCGCGCCGCGCTCCCCGGCCGCCGCCGCCGCGAGGATGCCGGCGGTGTCGTGGCCGGGGGCGGCGGGCAGCTCCGCGACGCCCCAGGCGCGGGCGGTCTCGGCGCGGGCGTCCGGGTCGAACACCGGACGGCCGATCGGCAGCAGCCCGGGCAGCGCCCCGGCCTCCACCGCGCCCCGCTCGCCCGCGCGGCGCGGCACCCAGGCGAGGCGCGCGCCGGTGGCGTGGGCCAGCCGGACGGCCGCGGACAGCGCGCCCGGGCTCCCCGCCAGCCGCTCGCCGACCAGGATGACCGCGCCCGGCCGCTCCAGCAGCTCGCGGATCCCGCCGTCGTCGCCGGCGACCAGGCCGCCGAGCAGCTCCGCCTCCGCGCCCGGGACGGCCGGCAGCAGCGTGCCGCCCATCTTCCGGAGCCCGCGGGAGGCGAACGGCGCGACCGAGACGACCTTCAGGCCCTTCTTGCGGAACGCCTTGCGCAGCCGCAGGAAGACGATCGGCGACTCCTCCTCGGGCTCGAACCCGGCCAGCAGGACCGCCGGGGCGGCCTCCAGGTCGGAGTACGACACCTCGATCGGGCGGCCCGCCACCGCGAAGGCCAGGAACTCGGCCTCCTCGGCGCTGTGCGGGCGGGCCCGGAAGTCGATGTCGTTCGTGCCGAGCGCGATGCGGGCGAACTTGCTGTAGGCGTAGGCGTCCTCCAGCGTGAGCCGTCCACCGGTCAGGACACCGGCGTTGCCTCGTGCGCGCGCGAGACCGCGCGCCGCGACCGTCAGTGCCTCGGGCCAGGACGCGACCTCCAGCTCGCCCTTCTCGTTGCGGACGAGCGGGTGCGTGAGACGGTCGGGCTGGGTGGCGTAGGTGAACGCCCACCGGCCCTTGTCGCAGTTCCACTCCTCGTTCACCTGCGGGTCGTCCCCGGCGAGGCGGCGGGTGACCTTGCCGCGCCGGTGGTCGGTGCGCAGCGCGCAGCCGGACGCGCAGTGCTCGCACGCCGACGGCGTGGACACCAGGTCGAACGGCCGCGACCGGAACCGGTAGGCCGCGCCGGTCAGCGCGCCGACCGGGCAGATCTGCACGGTGTTGCCGGAGAAGTAGGACTGGAACGGGTTGTCGGTCGCCGATCCGACCTGCTCCTTGGCGCCGCGCTCGAACAGGTCGATGAACGCGTCGCCGGCGATCTGGTCGGAGAACCGGGTGCAGCGGGCGCACTGGATGCAGCGCTCGCGGTCGAGCAGCACCTCGGTGGACAGCGGGATCGGCTTGGGGAAGGTCCGCTTGGCCTCGGTGAACCGGGTCTCGCCGCGCCCGTTGGACATCGCCTGGTTCTGCAGCGGGCACTCGCCGCCCTTGTCGCAGATCGGGCAGTCCAGCGGGTGGTTGATCAGCAGCAGCTCCATCACGCCGTGCTGCGCCTTGTCGGCGACCGGCGAGGTGAGCTGCGTCTTGATGACCATCCCCGGCATGACCGTGGTGGTGCAGGACGCCTGCGGCTTCGGCATGCCGCGCCCGTTGCCCGCGTCCGGGACCTCCACCAGGCACTGCCGGCAGGCCCCGACCGGGTCGAGCAGCGGGTGGTCGCAGAACCGCGGGATCTGGATGCCGAGCAGCTCGGCCGCCCGGATGATCAGCGTGCCCTTCGGGACGCTGATCTCGAACCCGTCGATGGTGCAGGTCACCATCTCGACCTGCTGTGCGACCGGCTTCTTCTCGTCGGCGACGGTCATACCGCTGCACCTCCCCACAGGGTGGACTTGGCCGGATCGAACGGGCAGCCGCCCTGCTCGAAGTGGCGGATGTACTCGTCCCGGAAGAGCTTGATCGACGACACGACCGGGCTGGTCGCGCCGTCGCCGAGCGCGCAGAACGAGCGGCCGAGGATGTTGTCGGACAGGTCCAGCAGGGTGTCCAGGTCCTCCTCGGTGCCCTGCCCGGCGTCCAGCCGCTTGAGCAGCTGCTTGTACCAGTACGTCCCCTCGCGGCACGGCGTGCACTTGCCGCACGACTCGTGCGCGTAGAACTCCGACCAGCGCAGGACGGCGCGCACCACGCACACGGTGTCGTCGAAGATCTGCAGCGCCCGGGTGCCGAGCATGGACCCGGCCGCGCCGACCGACTCGAAGTCGAGCGGGACGTCCAGGTGCTCGTCGGTGAACAGCGGCGTGGACGAGCCGCCCGGCGTCCAGAACTTCAGCGGACGCCCGCCGCGCATGCCGCCCGCCATGTCGAGCAGCTCGCGCAGGGTGATCCCGAGCGGGGCCTCGTACTGGCCCGGCCGGGTCACGTGCCCGGACAGCGAGAAGATGCCGAACCCGGCGGACTTCTCGGTGCCCATGGAGGTGAACCAGTCGGCGCCGTTCGCCACGATCGAGGGAACCGACGCGATGGACTCGACGTTGTTGATGACGGTGGGACCGCCGTAGAGTCCCGCGACCGCCGGGAAGGGGGGCTTGAGCCTGGGCTGACCCCGGTATCCCTCCAGGGAGTCGAGCAGGGCCGTCTCCTCGCCGCAGATGTACGCCCCGGCCCCGGTGTGCACGACCAGTTCCAGGTCGTAGCCCGAGCCGAGGATGTTCTCGCCGAGGTACCCGGCGGCGTAGGCGTCCCGCACCGCCTGCTGCAGGCGCCTGATGACGTGCAGCACCTCACCGCGCACGTAGATGAACGCGTGGTTGGACTTGATCGCGTACGAGCTGATGATGACGCCCTCGACCAGGACGTGCGGGTTCGCCATCATCAGCGGGATGTCCTTGCACGTGCCCGGCTCGGACTCGTCCGCGTTCACCACCAGGTAGCGCGGGTTCGGGCTGGACGGCGGCAGGAAGCCCCACTTCATGCCCGTGGGGAAGCCCGCGCCGCCGCGGCCGCGCAGGCCGGAGTCCTTCACCGTCTGCACGATGGCGTCCGGCTCCATCGCCAGGGCCGTGCGCAGCGCGCTGTAGCCGCCGTCGCGCTCGTACCCGGCCAGGGTGAACGAGTCGGGCTGGTCCCAGTTCCGCGTGAGGACGGGAGTCAGCGTGGTCACTGGTTGCGTCCTTCCTGGCTGCCGGGCTTGACGTCGCCGCCGATGGGCTTGCCGGGCTCGTTCGGCGGCGGGTCGGTGATCTCCTCGGCGCGCACCGGCTCCCCGGCCGTCCCGTCCGCGGCGTCCGGGTCCGGAGCGGTCCAGCCGCGCTCGCGGGCGAGCTCCAGCCCGCGCAGCGACTCGGCCCCGGCCTGCACGCCCTCGTGGGCGAGCCCGTCGTCGAAGCCGGCCAGCACGCGGCTGGCCTCCTTCCACGTCGCGAGCCGGTTCGGGCCGCGGGTGGGCAGCACCTGCTTGCCCGCGCGCAGGTCGTCGACCAGGCGCTTGGCCTTCTCCGGCGTCATGTTGTCGAAGAACTCCCAGTTCACCGTCATGACGGGCGCGAAGTCGCAGGCCGCGTTGCACTCGATGCGCTCCAGCGAGACCTTGCCGTCCTCGGTCGCCTGGTCGTGCCCGACGCCCACGTGGTCGCTGAGCTCGGACCAGATCTGGTCGCCGCCCATCACCGCGCACAGCGTGTTGATGCAGACGCCGACGTGGTACTCGCCGACCGGCTCGCGCTTGTACTGGGTGTAGAACGTCGCGACCCCGGTGACCTGCGCGGGCGTGATGCCGAGCGTCTCCGCGCAGAACTCGATCCCGCGCCCGGTGACGTGGCCGTCCACCGACTGCACCAGGTGCAGCATCGGCAGCAGCGCCGACCGGGGCTGGGGGTAGCGCGCCAGGATGTCCTTGGCGTCGCGGTCCAGCCCCTCCCGGGTCCGCGGGTCGTACGGCTCGGTGTTGCGGAACGGGGGCTCCAGCTTGAGCAGCTGCTCGCTCACCGGTCCACACCTCCCATCACGGGGTCGATCGAGGCGACCGCGGCGATGACGTCGGCGACCATGCCGCCCTCGGCCATCGCGGGAGCCGCCTGGAGGTTGGTGAACGACGGCTCGCGGAAGTGCACCCGGTAGGGGCGCGTCCCGCCGTCGCTGACGATGTGCGCGCCGAGCTCGCCGCGCGGCGACTCGACCGGGGCGTAGACCTGCCCGGCCGGGACCCGGAAGCCCTCGGTCACCAGCTTGAAGTGGTGGATCAGCGCCTCCATGGAGGTGCCCATGATGTGCGCGATGTGCCGGGGCGAGTTGCCCATGCCGTCCGCGCCGATCGCGAGCTGCGCCGGCCAGCCGATCTTCTTGTCCTCGATCATCACCGGGCCCTTGACCGTCTGCAGCCGCTCGACGCACTGCTCCACGATCTTCAGGGACTCGTCCATCTCCTTCATCCGCACCAGGTAGCGGCCGTAGACGTCGCTGGTGGTCTGGGTGGCCACCTCGAAGTCGTAGGTCTCGTAACCGCAGTACGGCTGCGACTTGCGCAGGTCCCAGGGGATGCCGGTGGAGCGCAGGATCGGGCCGGTGATGCCGAGCGCGGTGCACCCGGTCAGGTCCAGGTACGCGATGTCCTTGGTGCGCGCCTTGTAGACGGGGTTGTCGTCCATCAGCTTGCGCATCGCCTTCAGCCGCTCCGGCATCCGGTCGAGGTAGTCGCGCAGCTTGCTCATCGCGCCGGACGGCAGGTCCTGCGCGACGCCGCCCGGACGGACGTAGGCCATGTTCATCCGCAGGCCGGTGATCTCCTCGAACAGGTCGAGGGTGTACTCACGCTCGATGAACCCGTTGAGCATGACGGTCGTCGCGCCCAGCTCCAGGCCGAACGTGGCGATCGCGACCAGGTGCGAGGAGATCCGGTTGAGCTCCATCATCATCACGCGGATGATCGAGGCCCGCTCCGGGATCCGGTCGGTGATCCCGAGCAGCTTCTCGACGCCCAGGGCGTACGCCGTCTCGTTGAAGATCGGCGCGAGGTAGTCCATCCGGGTGACGAACGTGGCGCCCTGCGTCCAGGTGCGGTACTCCATGTTCTTCTCGATGCCGGTGTGCAGGTAGCCGATGCCCAGGCGGCACTCGTCGACCGTCTCACCGTCGAGCGTCAGGATCAGCCGGAGCACGCCGTGCGTGGACGGGTGCTGCGGGCCCATGTTCACCACGAGGCGCTCGTCGCCGGCGTCCCGGGCGTCGGAGACCACCTGGTCCCAGTCCTGCCCGTTCACGTCGAAGACGCGGCCCTCGGCGGCCTCCTCGGCGGCGGCCGCGTAGGCGTCGTACTCGGTGTACTTGGTGGAGGGGCTCACGTGTACGACCTCCGCTGGTCGGGCGGCGGGATCTCGGCGCCGCGGTACTCGACGGGGATGCCGCCGAGCGGGTAGTCCTTGCGCTGCGGGTGCCCGACCCAGTCGTCCGGCATCATGATCCGGGTCAGCGCCGGGTGGCCGTCGAACACGATCCCGAAGAAGTCGAAGGTCTCGCGCTCGTGCCAGTCGTTGGTCGGGTACAGCCCGACCAGCGAGGGGATGTGCGGGTCGGCGTCGGGGCACGACACGTCCAGCCGGATCCGGCGGTTGTGCGTGATCGACAGCATCGGGTAGACCGCGTGCAGCTCCGCGCCCTGGTCGGCCGGGTAGTGCACGCCGCTGACGCCCATGCACATCTCGAACCGCAGCTCGGGCGAGTCCCGCAGGGTGCGCGCGACCTCGACCAGGTGCTCGCGCTTCACGTGGAGCGTCAGCTCGCCGCGGTGCACGACGATCCGCTCGACCGCGTCGCCGAAGGTCGGCAGCAGCCGCTCCAGGGCGTCCGCGACCTCGTCGAACTCGCCCTCCTCGGCGGCGCCCTCGGGCCCGCCGAACGGACGCGGCGAGGACACCTTCGGCGACTGCCGGACGACGAGGCCGCCGTAGCCGGAGGTGTCGCCGCTGCCCGAGATGCCGAACATGCCCATCCGGGCGATCGGCTGCTCGGCGCGGTCCTCCGGACGCTGCGCGGGGAGCCGGTCGGCGGCCTGCTCGGCCTGCTGCTCGGGGTTCTGGGAGCTCATCGCACGACCCCCTGTCCGAGCAGCGGGAGCTGGCGGCGCTTGGACTCCTCCAGCTCGGCGATCTGCCTGGCCCGCTGCGGGCCGAGCTTGGTGTTCTGGATCTTGTCGTGCAGCTTCAGGATCGCGTCCAGCAGCATCTCCGGCCGCGGCGGGCAGCCGGGCAGGTAGATGTCCACCGGGACGATGTGGTCGACGCCCTGCACGATGGCGTAGTTGTTGAACATGCCGCCCGAGGAGGCGCACACGCCCATCGCGATGACCCACTTGGGCTCGGTCATCTGGTCGTAGATCTGGCGCAGCACCGGCGCCATCTTCTGGCTCACCCGGCCCGCGACGATCATCAGGTCGGCCTGCCGCGGCGTCGCCGAGGCGCGCTCCATCCCCCACCGGGAGAAGTCGTGCCGGGGGTCGCCCGCCGCCATCATCTCGATCGCGCAGCAGGCGAGACCGAAGGTGGCCGGCCACACCGAGCTCTTGCGGGCCCAGCCGGCGACCTGTTCCACCGTCGTCAGCAGGAAGCCACTGGGGAGTTTCTCTTCGAGGCCCATCAGTCCCACTCCAGTCCACCGCGCCGCCAGATGTAGGCGTACGCCACCAGCACGGTGAGGATGAAAAGGACCATCTCCACAAGACCGAAAACCCCCAGGCTGTCGAAGCTGACAGCCCAGGGGTAGAGGAAGATGATCTCAATGTCGAAGACGATGAACAGCATCGCCGTCAGGTAGTACTTGACGGGGAAACGGCCCCCGCCGACCGGCTGCGGGGTCGGCTCGATCCCGCACTCGTAGGCGTCCAGGCGCGCCCGGTTCCAACGCTTCGGCCCCGTCATCGAGGCCATCACCACCGATCCGGCGGCGAACGCGAACGCCAGAACCCCCAACACGATGATCGGGATATAGAGGTCCACGGAGTCCTACTTCCTCTCCTCGGGGAGTACGAAGCTGTACGAACGCGGTCTCCGGGCACGCGGAGCCCACGCCTTCACGGCGCCCCGCCCGTGACTCAGGTCACGCGGCCGGGTCGACGTCCTGTCCAAGGTGATCAAATAGCACTCCCCTCCGGGGTCGGGGTATCAAGCGGCGGGCGCCACCCTCTGCATCACATTGATGATCCGGTCGAACGCGTCGCCGCCCTTCGGGTCGGTGAGGTTCGCCAGGAGCTTGAGGGTGAAGCGCATGAGCGACGGGTGCGGCAGGCCGTGCGCGGTGAGGAACTTCATCACCCGCGGGTCACCGATGGCCTGCACGAACACCCGTGCGAGCGTGAAGTAGCCGCCGTGCTCGTCCTTGAGGATGCGCGGGTACTCGTAGAGCGTCCGCTCGCGCTGCGCCGGGGTCCGCCGGGCGAGCGCCTGGACCATGATCTCGGCGGCCAGCCGGCCGGACTCCAGCGCGTAGTCGATGCCCTCGCCGTTGAACGGGTTGATCATCCCGCCGGCGTCGCCGACCAGCAGCATGCCGCGCGCGTAGTGCGGCTGCCGGTTGAAGCCCATGGGGAGCGCCGCGCCCCGGACGGGCCCGGTCGCGTGCTCCTCGTCGAACTGCCACTCGGGCGGCATCTGGCCGGTCCAGCCCTTGAGCATGCCGCGGTAGTCGACGTTCTGGAACGACTTGGAGGTGTTGAGGAGGCCGAGGCCGACGTTGCAGGTGCCGTCCGCGAGAGGGAACACCCAGCCGTAGCCGGGGAGCAGGCGCTGCCCGTCCCACAGCTCCAGCCACGCCTCCATGTACTCGTCGGTGTGCCGCGGGGACTCGTAGTAGCGCCGGACGGCCACGCCCATCGGGCGGTCGGCGCGGCGCTCCAGGCCCATGGCCACGCTGAGCCGGGTCGAGTTGCCGTCGGCGGCGACCACCAGCGGGGCGTGGAAGGTGATCTCCTCGCCCTTGTGCCGGGCGGTCACGCCGGTGATGCGGTCGGTCCGGTCGTCGATGATCGGGCCGGTGACGTTGCAGCCCTCGATCAGCTCGGCGCCCGCGGCCGCGGCGTGCCGGGCGAGCAGCTCGTCCAGGTCCATCCGGGAGCGGACGAGGCCGAAGTCGGGGAAGCTGGCCAGCTCGGGCCACGGGAGCTCGATGCGGGAGCCGCCGCCGTAGATGCGCAGGCCCTTGTTCCGGCTCCAGCCGGGGGCGTCGATGTCGACGCCCATGGAGATCAGGGCCCGGACCGCGCGCGGGGTGAGCCCGTCGCCGCAGATCTTGTCGCGCGGGAACGTCGCCTTCTCCAGCAGGAACACGGACAGACCGGCTCGCGCCAGCCAGTAGGCGGTGGACGACCCGGCGGGTCCGGCCCCGACGACGATGACGTCCGCGTGTCGGGTGGAGTCGGTCACAGCGTTCCTCTTACTTCGTTCGCTTGTGAAGTACTTCACAAGAATCCGATGGGGAGTCTATTCCTTTGGAGCCGCTCATGGGTAACTCTGCGCCCGCCCGGGTTTGGAACGGTGCAAGCGTCCCGTCCGAGCGGGTTCAGCCCGGGTTGACGGCGTGGTGCATCGCCGCGACCCCGAAGGTCAGGTTCTTCCACCGCACCTTCGTCCACCCGGCGGACCGCACGATCCCCGCCAGGGCGGGCTGATCCGGCCACGCCAGGGTGGAATCGGCGAGATAGGTGTAACTGTCCGGATTGGAGGACAGCCGGGCCAGGAGCGGCAGCCCGATCTTGAGGTGGGCCTTGTGCCCGGCGTCCAGCAGCCGGTTCGGAGGGTGACTGACCTCACACACCAGAAGCCGTCCGCCCGGCTTGGCGACCCGCCGCATCTCGCGCAGCGCCGCCTCGGTGTCCTGGACGTTGCGGAGGCCGAACGAGATCGTCACCACGTCGAACGAGCCGTCCTCGAACGGCAGCCGGAGGGCGTCGCCCGCGACGAAGGCCAGGTTCTCGACCCCGGCCTGCCGCCGGCGCCCGACCCGGAGCATCCCCAGCGAGAAGTCGCACGCGACGGTCTCCGCCCCGGCGACCGCGAACGGCACCGACGAGGTGCCCGTCCCGGCGGCGAGGTCGAGGACCCTCTCCCCCGGCCGCGCGGCCACGGCACGCACCACCTCGCGGCGCCACCGCCGTTCCATTCCGCCGGTCATGAGGGTGTTGAGCAGGTCGTACCGGTCGGCGGTCCGGTCGAACATCGCCGCCACGTCGGCGGGCTTCTTGTCGAGATTGGCGCGGGTCATACCACCACCCTAGGAGGCCGCTCCCGAACGCACGTGAACGGTCCGCCCACACGCCCCGACCAGCCGCCGCCCCGCACCCGCAGGGCACCCTCCGGAGCACCCACCAATGACCGTCCCCGAGGCCCCCATGCACACCGGGTACGGCCCAGGCCCTCGCCAGACACAGGCCGCCCGCTCATCCGACACCGTGCCCCGCCGCCGTTTGCCCGGGTCGCGGACGACCGGACAGCCCCCCAAGGTGGCCGGACACGGCGCGCGCGGTCGCTGGACGCCGCCTCTCGCCGGAGCCCGTGCGTGGACGCGGGCGTGGACGGTTGGTCCGCGCATGAAAAAAGCCCCCGCGGTGAGCGGGGGCGGAGAGCTCGGCGAGCGGCGGTCCGGGCGGGTGGAGGTCAGTCCTCCTTGCCGCGGGACTCTTCGAGTCGGGCCTTCTTGTCGCGGACGCTGCCGACGATCGTCGCGGACATCGCGTCCCGCTGGGTGGACAGCAGCACGTAGCTGATGATGCCGCTGATGACGAGGGCGCCGAGCAGCAAGAAGATCGGCGCCTTGCGCATGGGCGTCAGCCAGAGGACGGCCGTCGTGGCGACGAAGATCCCCAGGCGCGCGGAGGTGTAGAAGAGAACGGAACGCATGGCGGCTCCAGGCTACTCCCGGTCTCCCGATGACCTGGTCCAGCCCCGCCGCAGCCACCGTTGGGGCTGGGTCAGCTTTGGCGGAGGACGTCCAGGAACAGCGCTGGGTCCACGTTTCCGCCGCTCAGTACGGCCACGGTCGTGCGCGCGGGTGGGAGGGCGTCGCGACGGTAGAGGTACGCGGCCGCGGCGACCGCGCCGGCCGGCTCGGCGATGAGGCGGGCCTCGCGCGCGATGCGGCGCATGGCCAGCCGGATCTCGTCCTCCGAGACGGTCACGATGTCGTCCACGAGCTCGTGGACGTGCGCGAACGTGAGGTCACCGAGCCGCTGGACGCGCAGCGCGTCGGCGAAGGTGCGCCCGGTGTCCTCGGCGGCCCACTCCACCGGACGGCCGGCGCGCAGCGAGTCGCGGGCGTCGGCGGCCAGCTCGGGCTCGACCCCGATGATCCTGGCGCGCGGATTGACCGCCTTGACCGCCACCGCGACGCCGGAGACCAGGCCGCCGCCGGAGACGGGGACGAGCACGAGGTCCACCTCCGGCTCGTCCCGGACGATCTCCAGCCCGACCGTGCCCTGCCCGGCGATCACGCGCGGGTCGTCGAACGGCGCGACCAGGGTGAAGCCGTGCGCCCTGGCCAGCTTCTCGGCCGTCTCGACGCGGGCCTCCAGCGTGGGCTCGACGTAGACGATCTCGGCTCCGAGCGCGATGCACGCCTCCACCTTCACGCCCGGCGTCGTGTGCGGGATGACCAGCACGCAGCGGATGCCGAGGGCGCGGGCCGTCCAGGCGACGGCCTGGGCGTGGTTGCCACTGGAGTGCGCGACCACCCCCTTGGCCCGTTCGTCCTCGGGCAGGCCGGCGATGGTGGCGTACGCGCCGCGCAGCTTGAACGCGCCGACGGGCTGGAGCGACTCGGCCTTCAGCAGGAACCGGTCGCCGCCGGGAGCCGGGAACGGCACGAGCGGAGTGCGGACGGCGGTTCCGGCGAGCAGTCCGGCCGCGTGCTCGACGTCCGCGAGGGTCACCAGGACGGACATGGAGACGGGCGTGGCGGAGGGCAAGGAGGCGGGCATGGAAGCGAGGTTATTCGCTCACGATCGGCGCGCGATAACGGACCGCCCGGCGGTCCGCACGGGCGGGACGCGAGGTACGGAAGGTGGGCGCGGTGTCCGTAGTGTCCTAAACCGTGTTTACGGTCGGTGATATGAGCAGCTCACCGAACTACGCAGCGTGATGTTTTCCGAAAACAAGGGAGAAATCGGTCTTGCTCCGCCACACTAGGAAACAGTCCACCCGCGCCGAGAGCGGGACAAAGGGGGAGAGAGAACGTGGAGAGCACCAGCGAGCGCCTGCTGACCCCCGGAGAGGTCGCCGCGCTCTTCAGGGTTGATCCCAAGACGGTCACCCGATGGGCCGCTGCGGGCCGCATCAGCAGCATTCGGACGCCGGGAGGCCACCGCCGCTTCCGCGAGTCCGAAGTGCACGCGCTGCTTCGCGGAGACGAACCGGTCGTGGAGCACTCGGCCGTCCGCTGACGGGATCCCGCCCGCGCCTTCCCGGCGCGGACGGCCCCGGCGCCGCCTTTCCGGCCCCGCCTCCCGGCACGCCCCGCCGGAAGAAGGCGGTCTTCTGTTTTTGCGCGCCCGCTCGCGGGCGTCGGGCACGAACACGTCATCGACGCGCGGGCTTGGCGAGGCGCCCGCGCGTCGATGACGTTCCAGGCCACACCCGCCTCACGCACGCCTTCCGGCCTCCAGCACCACGTCCGGCTCCTCCGCTCACGCCATTCCCACACCCCACGCCGCTCACACTTGCCACCGTTCCCCTCACGGCGTGCGGATTGCCCTCCGGGTGGCTTCTCGGCCCCTACGGGCACCACCTTGTACGGACGTGTCGCTCCCTCGTTCTACGGCCGCCGCTGCATTGATCTACCGCCCAGCGCCCGTTCCCCGCATTTTCCGTTCGCGGGGGCTTCTTGACGCCTGACGACGTTGCGGCCCCCGACGTCCGGGCCTTTCTCGGTGGCGCTGCTTCGGACACCGCGCATTAAGTCGACCTCCGTCGCAGTGCCCGTTTTCCCGTTCCACGATTTACGTTCGGTGGCGGTCGATTTTCCTGCGGTTTTCGCGTCCGGCAACCGCTCTCGATGCCGGTTCCGCATTTCGCGCAGCCTCCCACGCCAGGCTTTTCCGTCGCCCTTCCGTCCCGGCCAGGTGCCCGTACAACGCCCACTCGCATTGTCCGCAGCGCCTCAGGGCGCTTCCTCCGCGCTCACCCAACACAGTCGACCGCCGGATGTCCTGGTCTGCGCGCGACGTCCCAGAACGGCGTCCAGTCCGCCTGACGGCAACCGATGGAAATACTCCGTCGCAGGTCAGAGGGGGCTTGCTGGCCGACTAGGCGAACACTGCGAAGCGGCAGCAGCCCTCGCGGACGGTGACCTGTGCGCCGCTACGGCCACCACGATTCGGGGACGAGGTGTCCCCGTCGGTCGCCCGTTCACCGCCTCAGATCGGAGCTCAAAGGCCGAGCCCTTCCTCGGGTGGCCCCTCCCGACCTCAAGCTCCCCACTCGGTCACCGTCACGTCCGACCAGGCCCTGGGAAGACCCGGAGCGTGGAGACCCTGGAGACCTGAGAGAACCGGTGACCTGGACACTCGGGACTACCGGCCACGGCCGGAGGGCGGGAGCGGATCCGAGAACCGGCGGACTACTGGCCGGGGCGGCGAACTGCTGCCCAGGTCTAGCGGGCTGGAGCCGAGCCTACGAGCCGGGGTGGCCAGGGGCTGGCAGGACGACGCCCGGGCGACGGGCTGGAACCGGGTCTACGGACTGGTGGGCCGGGCCGGACGGCGGCCGCCCGAACGACAGTCTGGAAACGGGGCCTGCGGGCTTGTGGCCGGGGCCTCGTCAGGGCTGAAGGGCCGGGAGAAAGGCCAGAGGCTGAAAGGCTGCTGCCGGGGGCCGAGGTCGCCGGGGGCGAGGCTCAATGGCCTGGGCCGGGGCCGAATGCTGCGAGGCGGGTGGGGAAGCGAGCGGGTCAGGCGTCCTGGTCGCGTTTCCATTCCTGGAAGGCGGCCTCCAGGTCGGCGTCGCCCTCGCGCCAGGCGCGGCGGCGCTCCTCGAGTTCACTCTCGGTGAGCGACTGGGCGAGAAGACGGTCGTAGTCGGGGTCGTCCGGGCCAATCTCCACGTACGCGTCGGCGATGACCCGCCCGTCGTCACCGCCCTCGTGCAGCACGCCGTGCGGCACTCTGAGCGTGCCGTCGGGGAGCCGGATCACGTACATCGGGAATCACCTTCGCTGGCTTGTCTTTCCGTTGGCGGCGGGTCAGGTCAGATTCCGTATCGGCGGTTGAAGAAGAGCATGACCTCAAGGGCGGCGCGGATGTTGCCGGAGAGCATATCCACCAATGCCGGACGCTGCCGGGCCGAAATCGCCGCGAACGCGTCGGCGAAGAACTCCCTGCGGCCGAGAGCGTCCGCCTGCTGGTGGAAGTCGCTCATCAGATACGGGCGGCACATCTCGTAGAGCTGCTGGAAGGCGGGCGTGTCGGACTGCCAGCCGGCCTCGCCGCCGTCGAGGTCGTCCAGCGCGTGCCCGACCTCGTGCATCATCACGTCCGGTGTGGGCGACGGCCGGTCACCGACCACGATCTTCCGGTCGCCGTACGCGCCGGCGCAGATGTCCCAGGTGGCGCGCCCGGACGGCAGCGGACGGCCGCGCAGGTGCCCCATGTCGTCCAGGTGCGGGACGCCCCCGGGGCCGACGTAGATCCCGGACAGCCCGTCGGCGAGCTTCCGCTTCAGCGCGTCCGGCAGCGCGGCGAGGCTCTCCACGGCACGGACGACCTCGGGCGACGGCGGACCCTGCCGGGCGTCCCACTGCCGGTGCAGGACCCGCTCCAGGACGCCGCAGTGCCGCAGGCCGTCCAGTGCGCGGGGGCTGTCCGGCGGACGCGGCGCGGCGCGCGGCGGTCCCGGCTCGTCGTCCAGCTCGAAGTCGCTCCACGAGTAGACCTTCGCGGGCTGCTCGGCGCCGATCCGGTGCCGTCCGACGGCGGCCGCCGGGTGCGGTCCCCGCGCGTGGGGCTCGGGTCGGGGCGCA
>NZ_JBFAOF010000011.1:0-32829 GCF_040675125.1 Spirillospora sp. NPDC049652
GCTCGTCCCAGGCCGGCTTCGCGGAGCCGCCGGCCGGGCGGCCGGCGGGCTTGGCGGCCGCGGACGGCATGGACGTCGACCTGGCCGAGGACGGCTTGTCCTCGACCTTCGGCAGGTCGTGCTTGGTCTCGTCGACGGGCGGGGTGATGTCCACCGTCGCCTCGTCGCGCCCGGGCTTGGACGCGGCGGGCACGGCCTTCCCCCGGTCCGACCTGCCGGACGCCGTGCCCTTGTTCACCAAGGGCTTGTCCGTACCGGGCTCGCTGCTCACGTGACCTCCTGGCCTGGCGGCGCGGACGCGGCGGCGGGCGGGAGGGTCACTCGCCCTCTCCTGCCTCGGCCGTGTCGTCCTCGCCGGTGTCCTCCATGGACTCTACGTTCCTCGCGATCGCGACGACGCCGTCGCCGTTCGCGAGGTTCATCAGCCGGACCCCCATGGTCTGCCGACCGGACTGCTTGATCTCCGCCGCGGTCGTCCGGATGACCCCCCCGGAGGCGGTCATCGCGAAGACCTCGTCGTCCGGGCCGACCATCAGCGCCCCGACCAACCGGCCGCGAGATTCCACGATCTTAGCGGTGAGCACTCCCTTACCCCCACGTCCCTGGCGGGGATATTGGTCAATCGGGGTGCGCTTCGCATAGCCACCTTCGGTCGCCACCAGGACATCCTGGGACGGATCGGACGCAACCAGCATGTTCAGCAACTGCTGCTCGCCCTCGAACCGCATGCCGATCACGCCGGAGGTCGCCCGGCCCATCGGACGCAGCGAGTCGTCGTCCGCCGAGAACCGGATCGACTGCGCGTTGGTGGACACCATCAGCAGGTCGTCGTCCGGGGACACCAGCCGGGCCGCGATGACCTCGTCGTCGTCGGCCAGGTTGATCGCGATGATGCCGCCGGTGCGGGGCGAGTCGAAGTCGCGCAGCGCGGTCTTCTTCACCTTGCCCTTGCTGGTGGCGAGCACCAGGTACGGGGCGACGTCGTAGTCGCGCAGGTCCATGACCTGGGCGATGTGCTCGTCCGGCTGGAAGGCGAGCAGGTTCGCGACGTGCTGGCCGCGCGAGTCGCGCCCCGAGTCCGGCAGCTCGTAGGCCTTGGCCCGGTAGACCCGGCCCTTGTTGGTGAAGAACAGGATCCAGTGGTGCGTCGTGGTGACGAAGAACTGGTCGACGATGTCGTCCTGCTTCAGCTGCGCGCCGCGCACGCCCTTGCCGCCGCGCCGCTGCGCCCGGTAGTGGTCGGTGCGGGTGCGCTTGGCGTAGCCGCCGCGGGTGATCGTGACGACCACGTCCTCCTCGGCGATGAGGTCCTCGTAGGACACGTCGCCGTCGAAGGGGATGATCTCGGTGCGGCGCTCGTCGCCGTACTTCTCCACGATCGGCGCGAGCTCCTCGCCGACGATCGCGCGCTGCCGCTCGGGCGAGGCCAGGATCTCGTTGTAGTCGGCGATCTCGGCCATCAGCTTGTCGTACTCGTCGATGATGGCCTGGCGCTCCAGGGCGGCCAGCTTGCGCAGCTGCATGTCCAGGATGGCCTGCGCCTGGATCTCGTCGATCTCCAGCAGCGCCATCAGGCCCCGCTGCGCCTCCTGCGCGGACGGCGACCGGCGGATCAGCGCGATGACCTCTTCGATCCGGTCGAGCGCCTTCAGCAGCGCGCGCAGGATGTGGGCGCGCTCCTCGGCCTTGCGCAGCAGGTACCGGGTGCGGCGGACGATCACGTCGATCTGGTGCTCGACCCAGTACCGGATGAACTGGTCGAGGCGCAGCGTGCGCGGCACGCCGTCCACCAGCGCGAGCATGTTCGCGCCGAACGTCTCCTGCAGCTGGGTGTGCTTGTACAGGTTGTTGAGGACGACCTTGGCGACCGCGTCCCGCTTGAGGACGATCACCAGGCGCTGGCCGGTGCGGCCGGACGTCTCGTCCCGCACGTCGGCGATGCCGTCGAGCTTGCCGTCCTTGACCAGCTCGGCGATCTTGAGGGCGAGGTTGTCCGGGTTGACCTGGTACGGCAGCTCGGTGACCACCAGGCAGGTGCGGTTCTGGATCTCCTCGACCTCGACCACCGCGCGCATGGTGATCGAGCCGCGCCCGGTGCGGTAGGCCTCCTCGATGCCCTTGCGGCCGACGATCAGCCCGGCGGTCGGGAAGTCCGGGCCCTTGACCCGCTCGATCAGGGCCTCGAGCAGCTCGTCGTCCGCGGCGCCGTAGTTCTCCAGGTACCACTGGACGCCCTCGGCGACCTCGCGCAGGTTGTGCGGCGGGATGTTGGTCGCCATCCCGACCGCGATGCCCGCCGAGCCGTTGACCAGCAGGTTCGGGTAGCGGGACGGCATGACGGTCGGCTCCGCCGAACGACCGTCGTAGTTCGGCGTGAAGTCGACGGTCTCCTTGTCGATGTCGCGCAGCAGCTCCATCGCCAGGGGGGCCATGCGGCACTCGGTGTACCGCATCGCCGCGGCCGGGTCGTTGCCGCGCGAGCCGAAGTTGCCGTTGCCGTCGACCAGCGGGTACCGCATCGCCCACGGCTGGGCCAGCCGGACGAGCGCGTCGTAGATGGCCGAGTCGCCGTGCGGGTGGTAGTTGCCCATGACGTCGCCGACGACGCGCGCGCACTTGAAGTAGCCGCGGTCGGGCCGGTAGCCGCCGTCGTACATCGCGTACAGGACGCGGCGGTGCACGGGCTTCAGGCCGTCACGGACCTCGGGCAGCGCGCGCGCCACGATGACCGACATCGCGTAGTCGAGGTAGCTGGTCTGCATCCGCTGCTGGATGTCGACCGGCTCGATCCGCCCGCCGCCGCTCCCGCCGGTGCCCCCGCCATCGGTGGTCGTTTCAGTCACTTGCGTCAAACCTCTGCTCTAGTGGTTCTTCCGGGCGGACTCAGATGTCCAGGAAGCGGACGTCCTTGGCGTTGCGCTGGATGAACTCGCGGCGCGGTTCGACCTCCTCGCCCATCAGGACGCTGAACAGCTCGTCGGCCTGCGCGGCGTCGTCCAGCTGGATCTGCATCAGGACGCGGCGGTCCGGGTCCATGGTGGTGTCCCAGAGCTCGTCGGCGTTCATCTCACCGAGGCCCTTGAACCGCTGCACCTGGTCGCGGGGGCGCGGGTCGCGGCGGCCGGCCGCGATGCCCTGCTCGATGATCTGGTCGCGCTCGGGGTCGGAGTAGGCGTAGTCGGCGTCGTTGCCGCGGGCGTCCCACTTGATCTTGTACAGCGGTGGCTTGGCCAGGTAGACGTGGCCGGCCTCGATCAGCGGCCGCATGAACCGGAACAGCAGGGTCAGCAGCAGCGTGTTGATGTGGTGACCGTCCACGTCGGCGTCCGACATCAGGATGATCTTGTGGTAGCGGAGCTTGGTGATGTCGAACTCGTCGTGCACGCCGGTGCCGAGGGCGGTGATGATCGCCTGCACCTCGTTGTTCTTGAGGATCTTGTCGATGCGCGCCTTCTCGACGTTCAGGATCTTGCCGCGGATCGGCAGGATGGCCTGGTACATCGGGTTGCGGCCGCCCTTGGCCGAGCCGCCGGCGCTGTCGCCCTCGACGATGTAGACCTCGGACATCGCCGGGTCGGTGGACTGGCAGTCCGACAGCTTGCCGGGCAGCGAGGTCGACTCCAGCAGGCTCTTGCGCCGGGTCAGGTCGCGCGCCTGGCGGGCCGCGACCCGGGCGCGCGCCGCCTGGGTGGCCTTGTTGATGATCTCCTTGGCCTCGCCCGGGTTCTCCTCGAACCAGTCGCGCAGGTGCTCGTTGCAGGCCTTCTGGACGAACGACTTGGCCTCGGTGTTGCCGAGCTTGGTCTTGGTCTGGCCCTCGAACTGCGGGTCGGCCAGCTTGATCGAGATGATCGCGGTGAGACCCTCGCGGACGTCCTCGCCGGTGAGGTTGTCGTCCTTGTCGCGCAGCAGGCCCTTGTCGCGCGCGTACCGGTTGACGATCGTGGTCAGCGCGGCGCGGAAGCCCTCCTCGTGGGTGCCGCCCTCGGCCGTGTTGATCGTGTTCGCGAAGGTGTGCACGGACTCGGCGTACGACGCGTTCCACTGCATCGCGATCTCCACGGACATGCCCGCGGTGTCGTCGCTGAAGTAGATGACCGAGTCGTGGACCTGTTCCTTCTTCGCGTTGATGTAGCGGACGAAGTCCTCGATGCCGCCCTCGTAGTGGAAGGTGACCTCGCGCGGCTCGCCCTCCTCGGTGGAGTGCTCCGGCCGCTCGTCCCGCAGGCTGATCGACAGGCCGCGGTTCAGGAACGCCATCTCCTGCATGCGGCGCGACAGCGTCTCGAACGACCACTCGGTGGTCTCGAAGACGTCCGGGTCGGCCCAGAAGGTGATCGTGGTGCCGGTCTCGTCGGTCGGGTCGCCCTTCTCCAGCGGGCCGAGCGCGCCCTTCCAGTTGTAGGACTGCCGCCAGTAGTGGCCGTCGGTGCGGATCTCGGCGTCCAGGCGGGTGGACAGCGCGTTCACGACGGCCGAGCCGACGCCGTGCAGGCCGCCGGAGACCGCGTAGGACTTGCCGTCGAACTTGCCGCCCGCGTGCAGCGTGGTCAGCACGAGCTCGACCGCCGGCTTCTTCTCCACCGGGTGCAGCCCGACCGGGATGCCGCGGCCGTTGTCGGTGACGCGGACACCGTTGTCGGCCAGCAGCGTGACCGTGATCGTGTCGGCGTAACCGGCCAGCGCCTCGTCGACCGAGTTGTCGACGATCTCGTAGACCAGGTGGTGCAGGCCGCGCTCCCCGGTCGATCCGATGTACATGCCAGGGCGCTTGCGCACCGCCTCAAGGCCCTCAAGGACAGTGATCGAACTAGCGTCGTACGCCAAAGGAGATCCTCCTGCCGGGGACGCTCGCCGTCCCGCGATTGACGCGGTGTGCCCCGTAACACACGTAAGGGACGCCCACTACTCCTCGTCGGTGTCGGACAGAGCCTGGGCGACCCACGGCGGCGCAACATCCTGAACCTCCACCATCTTACCCGCTCAGAACTCGGAAAGAGGCACTGACGGCCGCTGTGCGCGCGTGTGCCGCTCGAACGGGCCCGGAGATGCATCCCCCCATGGATCCAGGGGTGTTCTCCGTCCTACGGGACGCTCGCGCCGCGCCGCACCGGATCGCTCCGAACGCATGTTCCCATGCCCCACCGACACTCCTTTCCGGCCTTCTGACCTGCGCTCCCGGCCCCCTCCGGACGACGAGGCGCGGTCCCTCCAGCCTGCCGCGTCCGACCCCGCCGACCACAGCCGTGCTCCGAACTGTGGATAACTCTCCGTCGCCGCCGCGCCGCCACGGCCACACGACGTACGCGGAGTCCGCTGAAACGCATGTCCGACGGCCACTGTGGGACGCCGCGACAACAACGGGGAGCCGGGTGCGGGTCACGGTGAACGTGTGCAGTCGGCGCCCAGCGAGGTCCACGTCCGATGGGCGGACGGGTCAGCGGACGCGCCAGGCCCCGGTTCGGCGAGGGCCGGAGGACGGGCCGACGACCTTGACCCGCTTGACCGTGCCGTGGCCGAGCTGCTCGTTCAGGCGGCGCACGAGCGTGGACGACAGGAGCCGCAACTGGGTCGCCCAGGTGGTGGAGTCGGCGAGAACCGTGAGTTCGCCGTCGTCGAACTTCTCGGGACGGGTGTGCTCGGCGAGTTCCGGCCCGACGAGGCCGGCCCAGTTGCCGAAGACGCCGCCGACCGCGGCGCGCTGCTCCCAGCCTCGGGTGGCGAGCAGGTCGCGGATCGCGTTGCCGAAGGGCTTCGGGTCGCCGCCGCGTCCGGGCTCGCGGACCCGCCCGGTTCCGGCCGGGGACTTGCGCCGCCGTCCCTGGCCGGGGAGGGTGCCGCGCTTGATCGCGTCCGCGCGGGCCTGCGCCAGCGCCTCGCGCGCCAGCTCGATCCCCGACTTGGCCGGAGCTTCGTCGGCGGGGGCGGAAGCCCCGGAATCCACCGGTCCAGAGGGGTTGTCCACATCCCGTGGATTGTTGTTCACCGTTCCTCCCCCTTCCCGAGCCCGGCGTGTCGCGCGGCGGTCATCCCGGCGACACTTCACCATCATCCGCCGCCCCACGGGCCACGGCACCCCCGTTCGTCCCGTTGGACGAAACAGGGGTGGGGGAGACGGCGCCGTCCGCGACCTCGAAGGTGGTGCCGGTGAGCTCGGCCGGGACGTCCGCCGGGACGGCGGCGGTGATCAGGACCTGCTCGGCGGGCGCGACCATCTCGGCCAGGCGGCTGCGGCGGCCCGCGTCGAGCTCGGCGAAGACGTCGTCCAGGATGAGGACGGGGTCGTCGCCGTCCGCGCGCAGGAGGTCGAAGGCGGCGAGGCGGAGCGCGAGGGCGAACGACCACGACTCGCCATGGGACGCGTAGCCGCGCGCGGGGAGATCGCCCAGGCGCAGGACGAGCTCGTCGCGGTGCGGACCCACGAGGCTGACGCCGCGTTCCAGTTCCTGCTTGCGCGCTTCGGCCACACCGCCCAGCAACTGCTCGGCGAGTTGTCCACGGTCTGTGGACAACTCGACACCCTCGCCGAGGGAGCTGCGGTACGTCAGATCGGCCGCGCCGCTGTGCGGAGCGAGTTCGGCGTACGCGCGCGCCACGAGCGGACGCAGCGCCGCGACGAGTTCGAGGCGTGCCGCCAGGAGCTCGGACCCGGTGCGCGCGAGGTGCGTGTCCCAGACGTCCAGCGTGGCCAGGACCTCGGGCCCGGGGGAGCGCCGGTGCGCGGCCGCCGACTTCAACAGGGCGTTGCGCTGCTTGAGGACGCGGTCGTAGTCGGAGCGGACGCCCGCGAAGCGCGGGGCGCGGGCCGTCAGCAGCTCGTCCATGTAGCGGCGGCGCTCGCCGGGGTCGCCCTTCACCAGGGAGAGGTCCTCGGGCGCGAACAGCACCGTCCGCAGCATCCCCAGGATCTCGCGCGGCCTGGGGACGGGGGAGCGGTTCAGCCGGGCGCGGTTGGCCTTCCCCGGGTTGATCTCCAGCTCGATGAGGGCCTTGCGGTCGTCCTTCACAACGCCGGCGCGGACGATGGCGCGCGGCGCGCCCTGGCGGACGAGCGGCGCGTCGGTGGCGGCCCGGTGGCTGCCGTGCGTCGCGACGTACCCGATCGCCTCGACCAGGTTCGTCTTGCCCTGCCCGTTCGGCCCGACGAACGCCGTGACGCCCCTCGTCAGCGGCACCTCGGCGGTCGCGTACGAGCGGAAGTCCTGGAGCGAGAGATGGGCGACATGCACGAGACACGAGGGTAGGCCCTCCCACCAGGCGTCCCGCACGCCTCCAGCTCACCACGTGTGTCCCGCGCCGGGCGCAGGCGGCGGGCCCACAGGCTGTGGACGACGGCGCCGACGGCCGAGCCCCGGCGTCCCCAGGGTGGGGATGCCGGGGCTCGGGCGGCCGGGAGTGGCGGTCAGACCTTGGGGGGCTCGACGTCCGCGCCGGGGGAGTCGGCGCCCTTGGCGGACTCCACGGCGTGGCCGCCGAACTGGTTCCGGAGGGCGGCGACGATCTTCATGGCGGGGGAGTCGTCCTGCCGCGAGGAGAACCGCGCGAACAGGGACGCGGTGATCGCCGGGAGCGGGACGGCGTGGTCGACGGCGGCCTGCACGGTCCAGCGGCCCTCGCCGGAGTCGTTGGCGTAGCCGCGGATCTCGCCGAGCTCGGGGTCGTCGGCCAGCGCGCGGTTCATCAGGTCCAGCAGCCAGGACCGGATGACCGTGCCCTCCTGCCAGGAGCGGAAGGTGCCCGGGACGTCGGTGACGACGTCGGAGGCCTCGATCAGCTCGTAGCCCTCGCCGAACGCCTGCATCATCGCGTACTCGATGCCGTTGTGGACCATCTTCACGAAGTGGCCCGCGCCGATCTTGCCCGAGTGGACGAACCCGAACTCGCCCTCCGGCTTCAGCGTCTCGAAGATCGGCATGAGCCGCTTCACGTTCTCGTCGGACCCGCCGACCATCAGCGCGTAGCCGTTCTGGAGCCCCCACACCCCGCCGGACACGCCGCAGTCCACGAAGCCGATGCCCTTCTCGGCCAGCTCGGCGCCGTGCTTCTGGTCGTCCACATAGTGGGAGTTGCCGCCGTCGACGACGACGTCACCGGGCGACAGCAGTTCCCCCAGCCTGTGGATGGTCTCCTGGGTGGGCTTGCCGGCGGGCACCATCACCCACACCGCGCGCGGCGCGGACAGGCGCTCCAGCAGTTCCTCCACCGAGGCCACGTCGCTGACCTTCGGGTCGCGGTCGTAGCCGACCACGGTGTGGCCGCCGCGGCGCAGACGTTCGGCCATGTTGCCGCCCATCTTGCCGAGACCGATGATTCCGAGCTCCATTGCTTCACTCCCCTGCGTGGCACCGCCGCGCGCGGCACGCGGCGGGCGGATGTCCCCCTGATGCTCCCAGGACGGTCGCCTGGCGGCCCCAGAAGGCCCCGGATCGTCCCGGGGTCCCCTGTTGTGCCCCCGGACGTGGTGCTTACCCAGAGAGTCGCACAGGCATGATCAGGTACCGGTAGTTGGGGTTCTCCCCGTCCTGCGGCGGCTTGCCCGTGAGGACGGCCGGCTTGGTCGGCGTCGTGAACGACAGCCGCGCGACGTCCGAGCCGATCGCCGACAGGCCGTCCAGCAGGAAGCCGTGGTTGAAGGCGATGTCGATGTCCTCGCCCTCCAGCGTGGCCTCCAGGGCCTCCACGGCCTGCGCCTCGTCGCCGGTGCCCGCCTCCAGCACCACCTCGCCCTGCCGGAACGACAGCCGGACGGGCGTGTTGCGCTCGGCGACCAGCGACACGCGCTTGACCGCCTCGATGAACGACGCGGTCGAGACCTCGGCGTTGCCCGCGTACTCGCTCGGCAGCAGCGAGCGGTACTTGACGAAGTCGCCGTCCAGCAGCCGGGAGGTGGTGCGGCGGCCGCCGCCCTCGAACCCGATCATGCCCTCGCCCGCGCCGCCCTCGGAGCCGCCGAGGGCGATCGAGACCTCGGCGCCCGCGGTCAGCGACTTGGCGGTGTCGGCGAGCGTCTTGGCGGGCACCAGGGCCACGGCGGAGAAGTCCGGCCGCTCCGGCTTCCAGTGCAGCTCCCGGACCGCCAGGCGGTACCGGTCGGTGGACGCGAGGGTGACGGTCTCGCCCTCGATCTCCACCCGGACGCCGGTCAGCATCGGGATCGTGTCGTCGCGTCCGGCGGCGATCGCCACCTGGGACACCGCCGCGGCGAACTCGTCGGAGCCGACCGAGCCGGCGGCGGGCGGCATCGCCGGCAGCGTCGGGTAGTCCTCCACAGGCATGGTGAGGAGTGTGAACTTCGCCGAGCCGCAGCGGAGCATCACCTTCGCCCCGTCGGTCGTCACCTCCACAGGGTGGGGAGGAAGGCTGCGGCAGATCTCGGCGAGCAGCCGGCCGGAGACCAGGGCGGTGCCCGGCTCCTCGGTGTCGATGTCGGTGGACACCTGGGCGGACACCTCGTAGTCGAACGCCGACAGCTTCAGCCGGTCGCTCGCCTCGATGTGCATCCCGGCGAGGACGGGCACCGGGGGGCGCACCGGGAGGGTGCGCGCCGTCCAGGCCACGGCGTCGGCCAGGGCGTCTCTGTCGATGCGGAACTTCAAGGGGACCCGCCTCCTGCAGGTTTCGGGCAACGGTGCGCCGGACAGATCTCGGTCGGGGCCGGGCTCACGGATTTCCCCAGGCCCTGAGTTGAGATGGATCTTTTCTTGAGTAGAGATAAGAGGAAGTACTAGTCATAGGGGCGGTGGATAGTGTGGACAACCCGCGTTCTCGCAGGTGAGACCGCGAGTCTTCATCCACCGGCCCTGTGCAGAGGCCGTGGACGACGCGGCGCGGCCTGGGGACGGCGAAACGTTCCCCACACGTCGTCCTCAAGTCATCCCCCGGTTGTCCACGAGTTTTCCGCAGGTTCTCCCCGCCCTCCCGGCCCGGTCGCGGCGCGACGCCGGTCCGGCGGGCTCCGGGGAGGCCGTGTGCACAGGCCGTCCCCAGCTTGTCCACGGACTCGTCCCCATGATGCCGGGTGGCCGTCCCCAGCCTGTCCCCAATCCGTCCACGAGTCGTCCTCAGATTCAACGGGGTTGTCCGCAGGTTTTCCCCCGGTTATCCACCGCGCGGGGCGGGGTTATCCCCAGGGCAGGTGAGTCGATCTTGGACGGGCGCCCCCGCGGACGGCCGTTCCCGGCGCCGGACGGGCAGGTTCAGCGCTTGCGCGCCTGGTGCTTGATGCGCCCGGTCAGCTCGGTCACCTGGTTGTAGATCGCCCGCCGTTCGGCCATCAAGCTGCGGATCTTCCGCTCGGCGTGCATGACCGTGGTGTGGTCGCGGCCGCCGAACTGCTGGCCGATCTTGGGCAGCGACAGGTCGGTCAGCTCCCGGCAGAGGTACATCGCGATCTGCCGAGCGGTGACGAGCATCCGGGAACGCGACGGTCCACAGAGGTCCTCGATCGTCGTCCCGAAGTACTCCACAGTCTGAGCCATGATCATCGGGGCGGTGATCTCCGGCCCGATGTCGTTGGGGATGAGGTCCTTCAGCACGATCTCGGCCAGCTTCATGTCCACCGACTGGCGGTTGAGGCTGGCGAACGCGGTGACGCGGATCAGCGCCCCCTCCAGCTCGCGGATGTTCGTCGCGATCTGGGAGGCGATGAACTCCAGCACGTCCGGCGGCGCGGCCAGGCCCTCCTGGCGGGCCTTCTTCTGCAGGATCGCGATGCGCGTCTCCAGCTCGGGCGGCTGGACGTCGGTCGTCAGGCCCCACTCGAACCGGTTGCGCAGCCGGTCCTCGAGCGTGACGAGGTCCCGGGGCGGACGGTCGGACGAGATCACGATCTGCTTGGACGCGTTGTGCAGCGTGTTGAAGGTGTGGAAGAACTCCTCCTGCGTCTGCTCCTTGCCCTCCAGGAACTGGATGTCGTCCACGAGCAGGATGTCGACGTCCCGGTAGCGGCGGCGGAACCCGTCCGCCTTGCCGTCCCGGATGGAATTGATGAAGTCGTTGGTGAACTCCTCGGAGCTCACGTAGCGCACGCGCGCGCCGTTGAACAGGCTCTGCGCGTAGTGGCCGATGGCGTGCAGCAGGTGCGTCTTGCCGAGGCCCGAGTCGCCGTAGATGAACAGCGGGTTGTACGCCTTGGCGGGCTGCTCGGCCACGGCGACGGCCGCCGCGTGGGCGAACCGGTTGGACGAGCCGATGACGAACGTCTCGAACGTGTACTTCGGGTTCAGCCGTCCGGGCTCGGCCGCCTGCTGGCCGGACGCGCCGGCTCCGGCGGGTACGGGCGCCGCGCCGGCGTCGTCGTCCCGGAAGGGCTGGTCGGCGTCGCCGCCACCCCGGTAGGGCGGACGCTCCGAACCGATCTGGAAGACGTCCGAGGGCGGGAACGGCGAACCCTGCGGGCCGCCCGCCGCGCCGCCGTCGGGCCGTCCGCCGCGGGACGGCTCGGAGCCGCCGCGCTGCGGGTCCCGCTCGGGACGCACCGTGCCGAGCGTGCGGTCGTTCAGGTGCGAGGGCGCGTGGGAGGCGCCGGGCGCCGCGCCGCCGCCCATGCCGGGACGGCCATTGGGACGCGGGCCGCCGTAACCGCCATGGTCGGACCCGGGGTATCCGCCGCTCTTGTCGCCGCCCTGCCCCGGCTCACCCGGGTAGCCACCGCCGCCCGGCCCGGCCGCGCCGTAGCGGTCGTGCTCGGAGCCCGGGTACCGGTCCTGGTCGGAGGACGCGGAGAAGCGGTCTTCGGACGGGTAGCGCTCCTGGTCGGAACCGGCGGGATATCCACCGCCCTGTGGATTACGGCCCTGGCCTTCGAACGGCGAGCGTCCACCACCCGGCCCGTAGCCCTGGGGGCGGCCTCCGTACTCTCCGCCGGGACGCTGGGACCAGCCGCGGTCGTCGTCCTCGCGCTGGCCCGCCCACCCGCGGTCGTCCTCGTCGCGCTGGGGCCCCGGGGACCAGCCGCGCTCACGGTCACGCTCGCGGTCGTCGTCCTGGCCAGGTGGGTAGTTCGACGGCCCGTACCCGCGATCGGCGAAAGGCTTGTCCGGGTAGGGGCGCTCGCCATAGGAACGCCCTTCGTAACCCTGGTCGCCATAGGAACGATCTCGGTCGCCACGGTAGGACGGCGGCGCGTCGTCACCCCGGTAAGGCTGCTCGTCGCCCCTGTAGGGCGGCCCGTCAGTCTGTCCTTGCCCGCCCTCGTGCGCGGGCGCGGGTACGGGTGCCTCCGGCTGGACGGTCACCGCTACGCGGATCTCCCGGCCGAGCTCCTCCGACAGGGCCTGGGTGATGAGGCCGCGCAGCCGGTTCTCCAGAGCGCTCTTCGCGAACTCGTTGGGGGCGGCCAGAAGAGCGGTGTCCTCCACGAGCGCCAGCGGGCGGACGAGCGGAAGCCAGGCGCGGTGGTTGGGAGAAAGGTCACGGTCGGCGAGTGCCGCCACCGCGCGCGCCCAGGCGGATCCGAGATTCTGTCCGTCCATGCGCAAAGACCCTCCCGATGGCTCCGCCCACAGTGGTCGCGCGGAGAACCCTCAACCCGTCGATCCCACCGGTACGCACGGGTGCCGAAAGGCCCGTCCACTCAGCGGGAGACCTACTCTCTCACGAGTTGTCCACAGAGTTGTCCACAGCATGTGCATGAACAGGGGGACGCCTGTGTAAAAGTCCATGGCGCGGCCCAGGGAGCCGTGGATAACCGGGGGGTCGTGGTCTCGGAGAACCCCGCGAGACCTGCGAGAAGTAGGAGAACCGGTCGGCTGGAGCGCACATACCGGGAAACTCGTCCCGTCACTGTAGGGCCTGCCTCCGGATGGTCGCAACACGCCTCACGAACCCCGTCCGCACCGCCTTGTCCCCACAAGATCCACAGTTACCCACAGCCTTCGCGCGGGCGCACGAGGGCTTGTCAGGATTCCTTGACAAGCGCCTCCCGCGCGGGCGCACGAGCCCGACGAGAAGGGCGTCATGGATGTGGACAAGGTCACGCCCGCCGCACTGGGAGAAAACGGATATTCGCCCGAGATGGCGGACGGTCCCGCTTCCGAGCCGAAGATCAGCAGGTGTCGGGGGCCGCTCCGTTTGACCGGACCGGCGAGTAGCCCGTAACGTGCTGAGGTCGAGTCGCATCGACGGAGATGACGCGTGCCCGCCGTCTCGCCCTTTCACGGAGAGCCGGGTGGGCCCCCGCTGCGGGGGACCGGACGCGGCCCGCGGTGCGAATCATCGAGCCTGTATCTCGCCGACCGCAGCACTGGAGCCTCAAGTGAGCAAGCGTACTTTCCAGCCGAACAACCGTCGTCGCCACAAGAAGCACGGCTTCCGGCTGCGCATGCGCACCCGTGCCGGGCGCGCCGTCCTTTCCGCGCGGCGTGGCAAGGGCCGCGCCCGCATCGCGGTCTGACCCACCTCTGACGCAATGCTGCCGTCCGGACACCGGATGCGGCGGCGGGACGACTTCACCCTGGCCGTCCGGCGCGGGCGACGCGCCGGACGGCCTACTGTCGTCGTGCACCTGCTCCGCAGGGATCCCTCCGCCGCGCCGTTCCCCGCCGAGGCGCGTGCCGGTTCGCGGCCCGCGAACGCCGCCGCGCCTCGGAACGGGGAGCGCCGGTCGTCCGGGCCGGGTGGCCGGCCTGCGCAGGGCGGGGCGTCCCATGGGGACGCCTCCGCTCCGGCGGGTCGTGGGGAAGCCGCCTCCGGCGGGTCGGGCCGTTCGGCCACAGGCGAACCACAGCCTGTGGATAACCGGTCCCTCGGCGCTAACGACGCGTCCCCTTCGGTCGTTTCCATGAATGTGGACAACGAGCGCGGAGACGGCGCAATGCGTCATGTCCCCCGCGAATCCGGAGCGACCGGACGCGAGGAGCCCGCCCTGGTCGGGTTCATCGTGGCCCGGACGGTCGGGAACGCCGTCGTCCGGAACCAGGTGCGGCGCAGGCTGCGGCACCTCGTGCGTGCGCGCCTCGACCGACTTCCGGAGGGTAGCCTGCTCGTAGTGCGCGCCAACCCCGCAGCGGGGGTGGCGCGCGGTGACGAACTGGCCGCGGATCTCGATTCCGCCCTCGACCGGGTGCTGCGGCAGACCTCCAAGGGACGGACATGACGAGCGGACCGGCGGGTGCGCAGCCCGCGGACTCCCCGGTCGGACCCGACCGCGCGGACTCCCCGGTCGATCCGGGTGAGCGGGGCACGGCGCCGCGCCCGGGGCCGGTGGCCGCCGTCCTGATCCTGCTCGTCCGCGGCTACCGCCGCTTCCTGAGCCCCCTGCTCGGGCAGCAGTGCCGGTTCCAGCCCACCTGCAGCGCCTACGGGCTGAAGGCCCTCCAGGAGCACGGCGCGCTGCGCGGCTCCTGGCTGACGGTGCGCCGGATCGCCCGGTGCCACCCGTTCAACCCCGGCGGTTACGACCCGGTTCCGCCGCGCCGCGACCGCGCCTCCGCCCCCGACGCGGACTCCGGGGGGCCGTCCGCGGACGGCGCCGCCCGGCGTCCCGCTGACGGCGGCCCGCGCGCCCAGGCCGCGGAACCCCCGAAGACCTCCGGCCGCGAGCAGAGCGGCCCCGCCCCAGCAGAGCCCAAGGAGCTGCCCGGTGCTTGACTGGTTGTACACGATCGTCTCCCAGCTCATCGTGTGGATTCACTCCGCACTGAGCGTGGTCTTCCCGAAGGACAGCGGGTGGGCCTGGGCAGGCTCGATCATCCTGCTGACCGTCCTGCTGCGGCTGCTCCTGGTTCCGCTGTTCGTCAAGCAGATCCACGCGTCCCGGAAGATGCAGGAGCTCAACCCGAAGGTCCAGGCGCTTCGCAAGAAGTACAAGAACGACAAGCAGCGCCTCAACCAGGAGGTCATGAAGCTCTACCAGGAGAACGGCGCCAACCCGCTGTCGGGCTGCCTGCCGCTCCTGGTGCAGATGCCGGTGTTCATCGGCCTCTTCCAGGTGCTCAAGCGCATCTCGGACGCCAAGCCGGGCCACGGCGTCTTCAAGATGTCGCCGGACCTGGTGCACAGCGCGCAGAACGCGCCGATCTTCGGGTCGCACATCTCCGACACGTTCCTCAACGCCTGGAGCCACAGCCCCAAGAGCTGGAACGCGCTGATCATCACCGGCGCCGCGGTCGTCATCTCGTCCGTCACCACGTTCTTCACCGTCCGCGCCAGCATGAAGCGCCAGACGCCGATGGCGGACGAGAACAACCCGATGATGCAGGCCCAGAAGATGATGGTCTTCCTGGCCCCCGCGTTCGGCCTGTTCGGCCTCGGGTTCCCGCTGGGCGTGCTCATGTACTGGGTGACGTCCAACTCCTGGACGCTGGCGCAGTCGCACTACATCTACAAGCGCTACCAGTCGCCCGAGGCGCTCGAGAAGGCCAAGGAGGGCGCCAAGACCCCGGCGGCCGCCGGAGCCAAGGCCAAGAAGGGCGCCGGCGCGTCCGGCGCGTCCGCCGCGTCGGGCACCGAGGGCTCGGACGCGTCCGACGCCGCCGCGGCGCCCAAGGCCGTCCGCAACCAGCCGACGCGTAAGCCGCGCAGCAAGCGCAGCGGCTCCCAGAAGCGCTAGTTTTGACCCCGGTCCGTGCCGAAGAAGGAGATCCCGTGAGCCAGACCGACACCACCGAGGTCGACGTCCAGGCGCTCGAGCAGGAAGGCGAGATCGCCGCCGACTACATCGAGGGCCTGCTGGACATCGGTGACTTCGACGGCGACATCGACATGGACGTCGAGGGCGAGCGCGCGGTCGTCGCGGTCGTCGGCGCGTCCCTGGACGAGCTGGTCGGCAAGCGCGGCGAGGTGCTGGAGGCGCTCCAGGAGCTCACCCGGCTCGCCGTGCACCGCCAGACCGGCGAGCGCAGCCGGCTGATGCTCGACATCGGCGGCTACCGGGAGCGCCGGCGCGCCGAGCTGACCAAGCTGGGCCAGGAGATCTCGGCCGAGGTCAAGCAGGCCGGGGTGGCCAAGCCGCTGGCGCCGATGACCCCGTTCGAGCGCAAGATCGTGCACGACGCGGTTGCCGCCGCCGGGCTGCGCAGCGAGTCGGAGGGCGAGGAGCCCGAGCGCTACGTCGTCGTCCACCCCGCGTAGGTTCCCGGCCTGGGGCTTGGCCCGATCAGGCTCAGGTCCCGCGCCGCGCGAGTTCACAGCGAACCGCCTGCCCGCCCCGTGAGAACGGGATGGACAGGCGGTTCGCTGTTTGTCGGGCGGCTCCGATGTTCTTGTCGGAGCCGTTCGCCGTCGCGGTTCGGCGGTGGTTCCGTGGTAACCGCGATGAGCGGGGTCAACCGTCTGGCGCGGTCCGGATGACCGACGCTCCTCTCCGGCCTGGCTTTTCTCTGCGGCGCGGACGGTCATGGCCGCCGGAACGGCCGAGCCGACCAAGTGACCGCACGCCCACGTTCACTCGTCCGGGGGATTCGCCTCAGCGCTGGTGCGGAGCGCGGCGGCGGGGGGCCGCCGGCGGCGGGTTGGCGGCGGCCGGGTCGTTCGCCAGGGCGGGGTCGTTCGCGATCGCCGGGTCGTTCGCCAGCGCCGGGTCCTGCGCGGCCGGGGGCGGGGCGGCGTAGTCGCTCGGGCTGACGTCGCCGGAGACCGGACGCTCGATCACACGTTCGACGACCTTGGGCTCCTCGGCGGGACGCTCCACGACGCGCTCGACGACGCGCGGCTCCTCGGGACGCTCCACCACGTGCTCCTCGACGATCGCCCGGTCCGGTTCGACGTCGTAGCCGGGGTCCGCGCCCATGATCTGCTGCGACCGCCGCCGCGGCCGCGTGTAGGTGTAGGTGAAGACCATGCTGATCAGGCCGACCAGGATCAGGATCCAGCCGACGAGGTGAATGTCCAGACCGCTGAGGTCGACCCGCACCGCGAAGGCGAGGATCATCCCCAGCGCGATGAAGGCCAGACTGACACCGATTCCCATCTCTCAGTGCTCCTCCCGTCGCGAGTGACAGCGCCGCCCTCCCACCTACCCGGCTGACGCCGAATATGCCTTCCCGCCCGTGCCCACTGGGCTTTCCGCGTCCTCGGCCCGGCGGTTCGGGGGGTTCTGCGGTGGGTCGTGGCGGTGTCCTTGGCAGGGGTGACCTGGCGTGGCGGCGGCCACCCGGTACGCCACCGCCGGTTTTTGTGGAACGATTCGTCTGGTGGGGATTGCAAGTGAGGTATTCGGTGACGCGCTGCCGATCGCGGAACGCTACGCGGAGTTCCTCGCCGGCGCGGGGGTGGAGCGCGGGCTGATCGGCCCGCGCGAGGCCGACCGGCTGTGGGAACGGCATCTGATCAACTGCGCGGTGGTCGCCGAGGCCGTCCCGGAGAACGCCAGGGTCGTCGACATCGGCTCCGGGGCGGGACTTCCGGGCATCGTGCTCGCGATCGTCCGCCCGGATCTGTCGATCACGCTGCTGGAGCCGCTGCTGCGCCGGACGAACTTCCTGAACGAGGCCGTCGAGCTGCTCGGACTCGAGAACGTCGAGGTCCGCCGCGGCCGTGCCGAGGAGGTCGTCAAGGAGTTCTCCATGGACGTGGCGACCGCCCGTGCCGTCGCCCCGCTGGAACGGCTGGCGCGCTGGGCGCTCCCCCTGCTGCGACCCGGCGGTGAGCTGCTGGCGATGAAGGGCGAGCGGGCCGCGGCGGAGATCGAGGAGGCCGCGCCGGTGCTCAAGCGATTCGGTGTGCGGACCACTGAACTACTCCAAGTCGGACAAGGTAAGGTCGAGCCGCCGACAACGCTTGTCCGGGTGGTGGCCGAACGCGCGCCGCGTCCCGCAAAAGGGTCGAAGAAGAGGTCTTCATGAGCACGGGACCGGTACCGGGCCGCTCTGGCAGCCCCGACGAATCCGCTGACGAGCAGGGTGCCGCACCCGCGGGGCGCCTTCCCGGTCAGGCCGATGCGCCGGAACGTCCAGACGACCGGTCCGGTCCCGGAGCCCACCAGGCCGGACGGCCCGCCGCGGCCGCCGCCGACCCTGCGGGCACGGGCCACCGGCCCGAGGTGCCGCGCCCCGCGGAGGGCGGTCAGGCGCAGGAGGGCGGCGGATCCGCCCCCTCGGGCCACGCGATGTGGGGAAACACGACGTCCGGAACCGCGGAGAACGTCGGGTACGTCCCGGCCGGAGGCGGCGCCACGCTGCCCGCCCCGCGGCAGGGACACACTCAGGGGGAGTCAGAACTCGTGCGCGAGGCGCTGAAGGACGCCAAGGTTTCACATGAAACCGCCGCGACCGCGCTCAAGGTGAGACCGGGGACGGGCCGCCGGGACGCCGAATGGCCCCGGCCCGGCCGCTGCCGGATCATCTCGGTCGCCAACCAGAAGGGCGGCGTGGGCAAGACGACCACGTCGGTGAACATCGCCGCCTCGCTGGCCATGCACGGCGCCCGCGTCCTGGTCGTCGACCTGGACCCGCAGGGCAACGCCTCGACCGCCCTCGGCGTGGACCACCACGCGGACATCCCGTCCATCTACGACGTGCTGATCGAGGACACGCCGCTGGCCGACATCGTCGTCCCCGCGCCGGAGATCCCGAACCTGTACTGCGCCCCGGCCACGCTGAACCTCGCGGGCGCGGAGATCGAACTGGTCTCCAAGGTGGCCCGCGAGTCCCGGCTGCGCCGCGCGCTGGACGCCTACGACACCGACGGCTTCGACTACGTGCTCATCGACTGCCCGCCGTCGCTCGGGCTGCTCACGGTGAACGCGCTGGTCGGCGGGGACGAGCTGCTGATCCCGATCCAGTGCGAGTACTACGCGCTGGAGGGCCTCGGGCAGCTCGTCCGCACCGTGGACCTGGTCAAGGCGCACCTGAACCCGAAGGTGAACATCTCCACGATCGTCCTGACGATGTACGACGCCCGGACGCGGCTCGCCGCGCAGGTCGCCGACGACGTCCGCGCCCACTTCGGGGACGTCGTGCTGAACACGGTCATCCCGCGCAGCGTCCGGGTCTCCGAGGCCCCCAGCTACGGGCAGTCCGTGATCACCTATGACCCCGGCTCCAGCGGCGCGCTCGCCTACAGCGAGGCCGCCTCGGAGATGGCGCACCGCTGGGTGGAGGCCGCTCAGTGAGCAAGCAGCCGCGCGGCCTGGGGCGCGGGCTCGGCGCCCTCATCCCGACCGCTCCGCCGCCGCCCCCGGCCGACGACCCGTCCGCCGCCGCCACGGGCCACGCCGGCTCCCCGTCCACCGGACGGGACGCCTCCGCCGGAGGCGCGTACCCCGAGGCCCAGTCGGTCGCCGGCGCGCACTTCGCCGAGCTCCCGCCGCGCCTGATCCGCCCGAACCCGCGCCAGCCGCGGGAGCACTTCGACGACGAGGCGCTGCGCGAGCTGTCCGAGTCGATCGCCATCGTCGGCCTGCTCCAGCCGATCGTCGTCCGGCGCGTCCAGGACGGCACCGAGCACGAGTACGAGCTGATCATGGGCGAGCGCCGGTGGCGCGCCGCCCAGCTGGCCGGGCTCGACGCGGTCCCCGCGATCGTCCGGGACACCGGCGACGACGCGATGCTCCGCGACGCCCTCCTGGAGAACCTGCACCGGCAGCAGCTCAACCCGCTGGAGGAGGCCGCCGCCTACCAGCAGCTCCTGGAGGACTTCGGCGCCACCCACGAGCAGCTCGCCAGCCGCATCGGACGGTCCCGTCCGCATATCACCAACACCCTGCGCCTGCTGAACCTGCCGCCGAACGTCCAGCGGCGGGTGGCCGCGGGCGTCCTGTCGGCCGGCCATGCTCGGGCGCTGCTGTCCCTGGACGGCGCCGAGGCGCAGGACCGGCTGGCCCAGCGCATCGTCGCCGAAGGCCTCTCGGTGCGCGCGGTCGAAGAGATCATCGCCATGCGCGAGGCGGACGAGGAGCCGAAGGCGCCCCGCACCCGGGGCAAGCGTTCGGTGGTCCCGGAGCTCCAGGAGCTCGCCGACCGCCTCTCGGACCGCTACGAGACCCGCGTCCGGGTGGACATGGGCCGCAGCAAGGGCAAGATCGTGGTCGAGTTCGCCACCCTGGAGGACCTCGACCGCATCATCCAGTCGATGGCCCCAGGAGACAAGGGCGTCGAGGACGACTGACCTTCCTCCCCGCAACGCCCGCCTCACCCACCGAGGCGGGCGTTTCCTGTTCCAGCCCCGCGCCTCGAAGCCCTTCTGGAGCTTCGCTCCTGCCGGTTGTTCGGGCCTGGACCTCCAAGTCTTCCCACCCCTTTCGGCCCATCCCACCTCTGGTGAACTGAGCTCCAGGCCTAGCTTCCTACTTCTGGCCTACGTCCCCCTGGCTGCCCGCCTCGGAGGCTATGCCCGGCACTTGAGGCTCACCTTTGATCCCCGCTGGACGGACTGGCTGGCCGGGCAGGGACGCGGTGTTTCACGTGAAACGCCACGCCGTCATGCCCTCAACGCCTGTTGCGGAGTGCCCGGACAGAAGGTGCCATGAGGCAATCCGGAGCGAAGGCCCCGCGCCGAGTTCACTGGGTTGTCACCGCCTGGGCGCCGCGCCCTTCGCTGGACGGAGTTCCTGGGGGCCGGGTGCCAGTGGCAGAGCAGCGTCGATTTGGCTGGCGCGGTGATGGTTTGGTTGAGGCGGGGGGGCTTGTTTCACGTGAAACGGCGGCGGAGGAGGGTTTCGCAGAGGGGGCCGAGGTCGAGGCCGGCGGCGGCGACGGCGCGGGGGAGGAGGCTGGTCTCGGTCATGCCGGGGGCCACGTTGACTTCGAGGAAGTGGACCTCGCCCGCCGCGTCCACGATCAGGTCGGTGCGGGAGAGGTCGCGGAGGCCCAGGGCGCGGTGGGCGGTGAGGGCCGCGCGGGTGGCGTGATCGGCGGCCTCGGGGGTGAGGCGAGCGGGGACTACGAACTCGGTGTCTCCCGCGTCGTAGCGGGCCGTGTAGTCGTAGCGGCCGTTCGGGGTGACGACCTCAACGGCGGGGAGAGCGCGCGGGCCGTCCGGACCGTCGATGACGCTGACGGCGACCTCGGTGCCGGCCACGTACCGTTCGACGAGGGCCGCGTCGCCGTAGGCGAAGCACGCGACCAGCGCGGCGGTGAGGTCCTCGGCCTTGTGGACGGCGGAGGCGCCGAGCGCGGAGCCGCCGCGTGTGGGCTTCACGAAGAGCGGCAGACCCAGGCGGGTGACGATCAGGTCGAGGACGGCGGCGGCTCCAAGGTCGTGGAAGAGCTCCTTGGGGAGGGCGACCGAGGCGGGCGTGTTCACCCCGGCGTGCGCCACGACGGATTTCGCGGTGGGCTTGTCCCAGGCGACCCGGCAGGCGTCCGGGCGGGCGCCGACGTAGGGGACGCCGACCAGTTCGAGGATGTCGCGGATCGCGCCGTCCTCGCCCATGGCCCCGTGCAGAACGGGGAAGACGACGTCCGGGGGGTCCGCGGCGAGGCGGTCGAGCAGGTGGGCGTCGGCGTCCCGGAGCTCCACCGGGATGTCCAGGGCGCGCAGCGCGTCCGCGACGCGGCGGCCCGAGCGCAGTGAGACCTCGCGCTCGTAGGAGAGTCCTCCGGCGAGCACGACGACGTGAGCGAATTCCACTGCGGTTCCTTCGGTGCGGGTGAGCTGGTCGGACGGCACCCATCATGGGGGCAAGCGCCGTTTCACGTGAAACGGGGCGGGGTGTCGGCGGGTTATCCACAGATCGCGCTTCGGCTTTCGTTGCCTCTTCCGCTCCTCGACCATGGACGTATGGGAGGGATCGAGGGGCGACAGCGTGATCACCGAGGCGGAGGCCTCAGAGAAAAGCCGCGCCCCCCGCCGTGGCAGGCGGGGGGCGCGGAGGGATCGAACCAGAGGAGGGGTGCCAATCAGACGACTTCGGGGCCGGGCGTGTCCACGCCGGAGGAACCGCTGTGCCCGACGCCGCCGAAGGTGTCGCGGGTGCGCAGCTCGTTCTCGATGACACCGGCCAGGCGGCGGACGCCTTCGCGAATGCGGTCCGGCTCGGGGTAGCAGTACGAGATGCGCATGTCGCGCCGGCCGTTGCCGTCGGCGTAGAAGCCGGTGCCCGGGACGTACGCGACGCGCTCGGCGATGGCGCGCGGAGCCATGGCCTTGGCGTCCAGACCTTCAGGGAGGGTGAGCCAGACGAAGAATCCGCCCGCCGGGCGCGTCCAGGTGCACCCCTCGGGCATCAGCGTCTGCAAGGCGTCCAGCATGGCGTCGCGGCGATCCCGGTAGAGCTGGCGGAACTCCTTGATCTGCTCGCGCCAGGGCTGCGTGGCCAGGTACTCCCGGACGGCCAGCTGGGAGAAGCTGGAGTGGCAGAGCACCGCCGACTCGGCCGCGAGGACGAGCTTGGCGCGCACGGCGTGCGGGGCGAGCGCCCAGCCCACCCGCAGCCCGGACGCGATCGTCTTGGAGAACGTGCCGAGGTAGATCACGCGCTCGGAGTCGTCGGCGCGCAGCGCCCGCATGGGCTCGCCGTCGAAGCCGAGGAGCCCGTACGGGTTGTCCTCGATGATGAGGATGTCGTACTCGGCCGCGATCTCCAGCAGACGCGCGCGGCGAGGCGCGGACAGCGTCACGCCCGCGGGGTTCTGGAACGTGGGCACGGTGTAGAGGAACTTGACCGTGCGTCCGTCCCGCCGGAGACGCGCCAGCGTCTCCTCGAGCGCCTCCGGGACGAGCCCGTTCTCGTCCATCGCGACGTGCACGACGTCCGCCTCGTACGAGGCGAAGGTCCCCAGCGCGCCGACGTAGGACGGCCCTTCCGCGAGGACGACGTCGCCGGGGTTCACGAAGATCCGCGTGATGAGGTCGAGCGCCTGCTGGGCGCCGACCGTGACGATCACGTCGTCGGCGCACGCCTGGACGCCCTCCAGCGCCATGACCTCGCAGATCTGCTCGCGCAATCGCGGATCCCCCTGCGCGGAGGCGTACTGGAGCGCCTCGGCCCCGTTGCGCGCGATCAGGTCCCCGACCATCCCGCCGAACTCGTCCAGGGGCAGCGCCGAGACGTACGGCATCCCCCCGGCCAGGGAGACGACCTCGGGCCGCGAGGCGACCGCGAACAGGGCCCGGATCTCCGACGGCACCATCCCGGCGGCGCGGTCGGCATAGCGATCGGTGTAGGCATCTGAACGCGAGTGCTGCTCCACGAGCCACCTCCAGGGGATCGGATGTCCCAGCAAACTACGGCATCCATCCCGCCCCGATCCGGAGAACCCCCCGCATCTCCCACGACCGGGTCACCCCACACCCCCCAACCGAGCCATGCCTCAACGCCCCGCCCCGTCCCATCTCACCCCGCCACCCCGGGCGACCATCCACCCCGCCCCGGGCGACCATCCACCCCGCCCCGGGGACCATCCACCCTGCCCCGGGGACCATCCACCCCGCTCGGGGCGACCATCCACATCACCCACGGCAACCACCCACAGCACCCGGGGCGACCATCCACCCGCCCGGGGCGACCGTCCACCCCGCCCCGGGGCGAGCGTCCACGCCGCCCGGGGCGACCATCCACCCCGCCCGTGGGCGGACCATCCACATCGCCCGGGGCGACCATCCGCATCGCGGCCGCGGTCGGCATCTTGGTTGGCCGTCCACAAGGCCCTTACCGAGGCGACGCGCAGCGACGCGGACGCCGGCGGACGCGGCGGACGGCCCCGTCGTCTGCGTCCAGCCGCGCCGGACCAGCCGCCGCCAGCGGCGGCGCTGACCGGCGAGACACACCTCCCGGGCGGGGGCGTGGCCACAGAACGGCGCGCGCCTGGCGACGGACGAGCCCCGCAGCCCGGGCGCCCACCCACCTCCCAGCCGTAGCGGCCGCACACCCGCCGATCCTTCGGCCAGTCCACGCCACCCAAGCCCTCGACGTCCCGGAGGGCTTCCCAGGTCGGCGCACCGGTTCCAGGCCATTGTCTGCTCCTGGCTGCTCAAGGGACGGCAGGGGTCGGCCAAGGCTTGGTTCTGCGGGGCTGGGGCGGGGCGGCGGGGTACGGGATTCCAGCTCTGGGGCGGGTTTCTTGCTGGGGAGGGGCTCGGAGGGCTTGGGTCCTGGCGGGAGGGGACTGGCTCGGCGACGGGGCTGGGCGGCAAATCGGGTTTGGGTGGGAGGGGTTCGTTACGATGCCGGGGATTGGTGGTCGCCGGGAACGGGGGTGCCGGGTCGGTGTCGCGTCGTCTGGTCAACATCACGCTGGACAACCTGGATGATCTTCCGCGCCGGTGCCGTGGGTGCGTGTTCTGGGAGCTCGACCCCGTGGGCCTCGACCGGGCGGTGAAGGCGGGGGACCCGGGGCTGGAGAAGGAGGCCTGGGTCTCGTCCACACTGCTGGAGTGGGGGTCCTGCGGAAAGATCGCCTATGTCGACGACGTTCCGGCCGGGTTCGTCTCGTTCGCGCCGCCGCTGTACGTGCCGCGGTCGATCTCGTTCCCGACCAGTCCGGTGAGCGCGGACGCGGTGCTGCTGATGACCGCGCACATCGTCCCGGAGTTCGCCGGGGGAGGGCTCGGGCGGATGCTCGTGCAGGGGGTCGCGAAGGACCTCGTCCGGCGCGGGGTGAAGGCGATCGAGGCGTTCGGCGACCTCAAGGGCGAGGAGGGGAGCTGCATGGTCCCCGCCGACTACCTGCTCTCGGTCGGATTCAAGACCGTCCGGCCGCATCACCGGTATCCGCGGCTCCGGCTGGAACTGAAGTCAGCCCTGTCGTGGCGTGAGGACGTCGAGATGGCGTTGGAACGCCTGCTCGGCTCCATGACCCCCGAGGGGATGCTGCGTCCCGTGTGAGGGGCGCTGAGAGACGCGCGAAGGCCCCGCCTCCAAGGGGAGGCGGGGCCTTCGGGACGCCGGGCGTTACAGGAACTCGGCGAGGTCGCGGAGCAGCGCGGCCTTGGGCTTGGCGCCCATGATCTGCTTCACGACCTCACCGCCCTTGTAGACGTTCAGGGTCGGGATCTGCATGACGCCGTACTGGGCGGGGATCTTCGGGTTCTCGTCGATGTTCATCTTGACGATCTTGAGCTTCTCCCCGTGCTCCGCGGAGATCTCCTCCAGGACCGGTCCGACCAGCCGGCACGGACCGCACCACTCGGCCCAGAAGTCGACCAGCACCGGCTTGTCGCTGCCGAGGACGGCGGTGTCGAAGTCCTTGTCGGTCACGGCATCCATGGAGTCTCCCTTGGTTCTCGTACACCGGGCGGCCTGCGGGCGCCGGTCAGCCCTCGCCGGCGAGGACGGCCGGGTCGGTCTGCGGGACGGTGTCGGCCTCGCCCTGGTCCTGCAGCCAGCGCTCGGCGTCGATCGCGGCGGCGCAGCCGGTGCCGGCGGCGGTGATCGCCTGCCGGTAGGTGTGGTCGACGACGTCGCCGGACGCGAACACGCCGGGCAGGTTGGTGCGGGTGGTCGGGGCGTCGACCACCAGGTAGCCCTCGTCGTCGGTGTCGAGCTGGCCGGTGAACAGGTCGCTGCGCGGGTCGTGGCCGATCGCGATGAACAGGCCGGTGACCGCGAGGTCCTCCTCGGCGCCGGTCTTGACGTTGCGCAGCCGGACGCCGCTCAGCTTGTCCTCGCCGTGCAGGGCGGTGACCTCGCTGTCCCAGGCGAAGCGGATCTTGTCGTTGTTGAACGCGCGGTCCTGCATGATGCGGCTGGCGCGCAGCTCGTCGCGGCGGTGCACCACGGTGACCGTGCGGGCGAACTTGGTCAGGAAGATGGCCTCCTCCATGGCGGTGTCGCCGCCGCCGACGACCGCGATGTCCTGGTCGCGGAAGAAGAAGCCGTCGCAGGTGGCGCACCAGGAGACGCCGCGTCCGGACAGCGCGTCCTCGCGGGGCAGGCCCAGCTTGCGGTGCTGCGAACCGGTCGCGACGATCACCGCGTGCGCGCGGTACACGTCGTCGCCGACCTTGACGATCTTCGGGTCGGAGGTGAGGTCGACCTCGGTGACGTCGTCGGTGATCAGCTCGGCGCCGAACCGCTCGGCCTGCTTGCGCATGCCGTCCATCAGGTCGGGGCCCATGATCCCGTCCGCGAAGCCGGGGTAGTTCTCCACGTCGGTGGTGTTCATCAGCGCGCCGCCGGCGGTGACCGAGCCCTCGAAGACCAGCGGCTTCAGGTCGCCACGGGCGGCGTAGACCGCGGCCGTGTAGCCGGCGGGGCCGGACCCGATGATGATGACGTTGCGGACGTCGTCGCTCACTGTCTCAGTGCCTTTCTCGAGGGCCTTCGGTACCGGAGGGGCGGGGACGCCGGGCCGTTCTCGGGATTCCCGGAGCCGTTCCGGACCGCCAGTCGCGTCAACCGATCCTAGGGCCCGATGATTCCCGGCCGTCCCGGGGCGGGGGCGGGCTGGACATAAGCTTGCCCACATGGCGCGGATTCTTCTCCTGCACTCCATGTACGGGCTGCGGCCCGCCGTCCACCAGGCCGCCGACCGGTTGCGGGCACGCGGGCACGAGGTGCACGTCCCGGACCTGTACGACGGGCGTGTCGTGGACGACCCGGACGAGGCGATCGAGATCAAGGAGGAGATCGGGCGGGACGAACTCCTCAAGCGCGCCGTCACCGCGGCGGCGCCGCTGTCCGGGCCGGAGGGCATCGTCTACGCGGGCTTCTCCCTGGGCGGCGCGCTCGCCCAGAACCTCGCGCTGGCGGACGAGAACACGCGGGGCCTGCTCCTGATGCACGGAACGTCCGACATGGCGGACGACGCCTCCGCGCCGGACCTGCCGGTCCAGCTCCACGTGGCCGATCCCGACACCTACGAGCCGGTCGACTGGCAGAACGCGTGGTATCTGCGCATGCGTCGCGCGGGCGCCGACGTCGAGGTCTTCCGCTATCCGGGAGCGGGGCATCTGTTCACCGACCCCGAGCTGTCCGACTTCGACGCCGAGTCCGCCGAACGCGCCTGGGAGATCGCCGAGGACTTCCTGAAGGAACTCTGAGCGGAAGCTCTGAAATCGGCCCCGAAACGCTTCGCTGAGAACGATCCTAAGGACGGCTCGTGAGAGCCGACCGCGACCTCCGCTTCTCCAGATCCCTCTGAGAGACGTCTGGAGAAGCCGAAAATCGCCCCTCGAAGCACCGTCAGTGAACACGAAACGACGGCCGTCCGAAAACCGGACGGCCGTCGTCCTCTTGGTGCCAAGGAGCGGGCCTAGCCCGCAGCAACCTCAGCCACGCGCGCGAACGCGTGACCTGCCCGGTGCAGCGATGCCGAAGGCGAGCGCAACCGGGCAGATCGCGAAGCGATGCCGCGTTCGCCCAGACCCGGTCACGTAGCGAGCCCCTGGGCGAGCGAAGTGGGCCGAGTCTGTGACAACTCAGCCGGCCACCTGGGTGTGGCTGATCAGCCGCTGATTCTGCGGCGTGCAGTCCGGGTGGACGATCCACACGTCGTACCGTCCGCTCGACGGGCCGGGCAGGGCGATGACCACGGCGGGCGCGCCGTCGTAGCTCGCCTGGTCGACCAGCACGGGCCGGACGGTCTTGGCCACGGCCGCCACGCACTCCTGGACGGCCGTCTGCGAGCCCTGGAGCGTCTGGCTCCCCGCGTGTTCGCCGACCGCTCGCTTCAGCTGGGGGCCGAGCGAGGCCGCGCGGTAGTCGGTGCCGGTCGAGACGATCTGGTAGCCGCCGGCCGGGGCGGGCGCGGCGCCGCCGGAGACGTAGGTGTGCTTGGGCCCGGACGGGTCGCTGACCGGCGGGACGTTGTTGGTGACAGTGCCGTCATGCGAACCGCCGCCGCGCAGGATGGCCGTTCCGACCGCCGTTCCGCCGCCGAGCACGACCACCGCGGCAGCGGCGGCCGACAGGACCCGCCAGTGCCGCTGCTTGCGCCGCTGCTCGAGGCTGACCACGGTGGCCGTGTGCAGCGACTCGGCGGCCAGGGCGGAGTCGATCCGCTCGGCCAGCTCGGCGGGCATGGGCGGGAGAGGCGCCTCCGCCAGGATCCGGGAGACGTCCGCAAGGTCGGCGGAGCGGTCCCGGCATTCGGCGCAGGTGTCGAGGTGCGCGTTGGCGGAGGCGGCCCGGTCGTCTTCGAGTAGTCCCTCGGCGAGATCGGCCAGGGTGTCGTAGTCGAGGTGCGGGGTGATCATCGGGGTGCGCCACCTCCTTCCACACCTCCGACGTTCCGCGCGTCCCTTCGGTTCCGATGCTGGCGCAGAAGTGGCGCGAGCCTCGCCCGCCCGCGGGCGCACCGGGACTTGATCGTCCCAGGTGGGACCTCCAGGACGGCCGCCGCGTCGTCCACCGAATATCCCATCATGTCCACGAGGACGAGGGCCGCGCGCTGCTCGTAGGGCAGGTGCGCGAGGGCCTGCCGGACGTCCAGGGAGATCCCGTGCGCGTCGGTGGGGTCGGGCATCTTGGGCGCGACGGCGTCGAAGGTCGCGTCGTCCCCCATGGGCGTGGCCGGACGCACCGAGCGGCGGCGGATCCGGTCCAGGCAGGCGTTCACCACGATGCGGTGCAGCCAGGTCGTGACGGCGGCGTCGCCCCGGAACCGGCCGGCGGCGCGGAACGCCGAGAGGCAGGCGTCCTGGAGGGCGTCGGCGGCCTCGTCGGGGTCGCCCAGGGTGCGCAGCGCGACGGCCCACATGCGGTCCCGGTGGCGGTGCACCAGCTCGGCGAAGGCGTGCGGGTCCCCCTGGGCGTGCCGGGCGAGCAGCTCCTTGTCCGGAACCTCGTCCACGCGCGGCGTGCTCACCGAGGCCATGACCGCACGCCTTCGGAGGTCACCGGAAGACCGGGAGCGGCCGCGCCTGCTGAGGAAGACACCACAGATTCCTGGGGGGAGGGGACATTCTGCTCACAGGAACGATACCGAGAGACCCCGCTCAACGGCACAACCCGGAATCGCGCGGACGCGATCGCCACCCCATCGTTACCGGTGCCGACCGTGTTCCGGCCCGCGCTCCGGTGCTCCGCCCGGCGCGTTAACCGGCGGAACCCAGGATCGTGACCTCGCTCAACTTCGCCTTGAAGCCATCGGGAACGGGCGTGGTAAACCAAATGCAGACATACTGCCCGGTTCCGGCCTTCTCCGCCTTGATCGGGAACGTACTGCTCTGCGAGGACGCCTTCCCGATGACGCGCAGGGAGCCGAGGGACTTGGAATCGCCGACGCGGAGCTCGACCGGCGCGCCCGAAACGCCCGCGGTGTCGACCCGGACGCTGTCGACCTTCACCTTGCGGCCCATGTCGAAGACGACGCCGAGGCCGTTCTTCAGCTTCCCGAAGTTCTCGCCGTGGTACCCCGCGCTCTGCCAGGACCGGCCGTGGCCGCCGCCCTTCAGCAGGACCTCCAGGTTCTTGCCGATCTGGTGGTCGGTGTCGCCGCGGGAGTCCTCCAGCGAGTCGACGCCGACCGGCTTGAGCGTGGTCGAGGCGGGTTCGGACGGCGAGGACGTCTGGCCGTGTCCGGCGACGCCGCCCTGCTGCCCGGTGCCCTTCTTCGAGTCGTCACCGTTGGACAGCGCCCAGGCGCTCAGCCCGACGACGACCGTCAGGGCGGCGGCGGCGATGCCGATGAGCCCGCGGTTGGCGGGCGTGCGCGGCGCGCCGTGGCGGCTCGGACGCCCGACCGGGGCGGTCGGCTGGACCGGCGGCACGCCGGCCGTGGCGGGCGACGAGCGCAGCGGACGCGCCGGAGCGGCCGCGCGCGGCGCGGGCTGGGCGGGCTGCGCCGTGGGAGGCGGCTGGCGGTACGCGGTGGTCGTGTTCGCGTTGCCGTTCGCGGGCGCGGCCGGACGGGGCGCCGGCGCGCCGCCGAGCCCGGCGAACAGCGGCAGCGGAGTGCGCGGGACCCGGCGCAGCGCGGAGGCGAAGTCGGCCGGGGTCTTGATCGGCTCGGGGTTCGGGCCGCTGGCGGGCGCGGGCAGGCCGAGGCTGCGGCACACGATGTCGTCCACCGCGGACGGCACTCCCGCCTGCACCAGGCGCGGGGCCAGCAGGGCCGGGGGTTCGTCCGGGGCGGTGACGTTGGCGGCGGCGCCCCGGTCCGGGGTGGTGACGGTGAGGTCCTTGTCGTGCGCGCCGGACGTCCTCGGACCGCCGGAGCCGGACGCTCCCGTGGTGGGGGCCGCCGGGAGGGACGAGCACGACGGCTCGCCCGGCCAGTACGCGGTCAGCGCCGCGTAGAGCATGGACCCGAGGCCGCGCGTGTCGACGCCCGCGGGCGTCTCGGAGTAGCGGTCGGCCAGGACGGCGTCGGTCGCGACGCCGAGCACCTTGACCGTGCCGCCGGTCGTCCAGACCAGGTCGCGCGGGGACAGGCACAGGTGCGCCAGCCCGGCGGCGTGCGCGGCGGTCAGCGCCTCGGCGGCCTCGTACAGCAGCGTGGTGGCGCGGCCCGGCTCCAGCGGGGCCTTGGCGAGCATCTGCTCCAGCGTCTCGCCGACGACCCACTCGCTGACCACGTAGGCGCGCTCGCCCGAGTCGTCGGCGTCGAAGACCTGGGTGAGGCGCGGGTCGGTCAGTCGGGACGCGGCGCGCGCGGCGGTGACGACCTCGTGGACGCGCGGGAAGCCGGGCTCGAACGTGCGGACGGCGACGGCGCGCGCGAGGATCTCGTCGATGGCCTTCCACAGGGACGAGCCACCCGAGTCCTTGATGCGTTCTTCCAGCCGGTAACGGCCCGCCAGGCGGGCGCCGGGCTCGATGACGGACGTGCTCACGGCAGTGTCCAGCGCAGGTGGTCAGATCCCATGTTCGTGGCGTGGCAGCTTACGCCTCCGACCCTCCTCTTTGCAGTCCCCAGGGTGTCAGCCCGCAAGCCGTAGTCCCCCACATGGTAGTGGCTAGCCCGCTTGCCGGTCGCCTTATCCGCGCGGGTGCCGTGGAGTTTGCCATGCCTCCCCGCGAATCCGCGGACGATACCCGCGAAGCGGGCGGACAATCGCGACCCGGGGATGCTACCCGGGGCCGGGAACCCGCAGGACCGGTCCGGAAAGGCGGGACACGGGCCTCTCGCGCGCCCCATGGCCCGCCCACCAGGCGACCTGGACGGTGTCCCGGCCGGGCGCGCCCTCCGCCCGGGAGGGGCGTGATCTGTGTCTCGTGGGCGCACGTCTCGTCCCCTATGTCCGGTCCGTATCACGCGTCCACCCGCGTCCCGTCTCCCCGGGGCATCATCCCGGGTGGGGGGCGCGGCCTGGTGTGGTGCTCGGGGGGAGTTCAGCGGCGGCCGCCGGGGAGGCGGGACGCGACCATCGTCAGCATGGACTGGACCTCGCCCACGCGCATGAGCCGGGCGAAGAGGAGGTACAGGACGCCGCCGCCCGCGCTGCCCACCGCGAGGGCGAGCAGGCCGGGCAGCAGGCCGCGGCCGAGCGCGGCGGCGACCACGGCGTGCACCGCGTAGGCGAAGCCGATCAGCGGCCAGAGCGCGACCAGCAGCTTCAGGTGGGTGCCGATCACCCGGCGGCCGTCCATCCCGCCGAGCTTGCGGCGCAGCACCACCCAGCAGACCATGGTGCCGACGACGTTGGCCAGGGCGAACCCGGACGCGATCCCGACGATGATCCACTTGGGCGGCAGCAGGTAGTACGCGCCGACCGCGCAGAGGACGTTGGTGCCGACCGTGGCGAACGCGATGAACGCCGGGGTGCGGGTGTCGTTGTGCGCGTAGAACACCCGCATCATCAGCTGGTAGATCGAGAACGGCACGAGCGCGATCGCGAACGCCTGCATGACGCGGCCGATGACCTCGGCGTCCGACACCGAGGTGGAGCCGTGCGCGAACAGCACCACCGAGATCTCCGGGCCGAGCACCGCCATCAGCGCCGCCGCCGGCAGGATGATCACCGAGGAGAGCCGCAGCCCGGCCGAGAAGTCGTCCCGGACCAGGTGGGACGCGCCCTCGGAGGCGTGCCGGGACATCCGCGGCAGCAGCGCGGTGATCACCGAGACCGCGACGATCGCGTACGGGAGCTGGAAGATCATGTACGCGGTGGAGTACGAGCCGTACCCGTACACGTCGCCCGCGCCCGCGTTGTGCGCCTTGGTGCCCGCGCTGTTGCACAGGGCCGTGACGACCGTGAACGCGGCCTGCGTCAGCATGACGTAGAGGAGCGTCCAGCCCGCGAGCCGCCCGACGCCGCTGATCTCGCCCTTCTGGAAGTTCAGCTTGGGCCGCCACCGGAACCCGACCCGGCGCAGCGACGGCCACAGCGCGATCGTCTGGAGCACGATGCCGCCGGTGGTGCCGATCGCCAGCAGGTAGAACTCGGTGTCGGTGATCGTGGACGCGCCGACCGTCGCGCCGCCCGACACCCACAGGAACGCCCCGCCGATCGCGATCATGACGACGTTGTTCAGCACCGGCGCCCACATGGGCGCGCCGAACGAGCCGCGGGTGTTGAGGATCGCGCCGGCGAACGCGCCGATCCCGTAGAAGAGGATCTGCGGCAGGAAGAACAGCGCGAACAGGATCGCGATCTTGCGCTCGTCGCCGTGGTAGGACGGCGCGGACAGGGTGATCAGCAGCGGCGCGGCGAGCATCGCCACCGCCGACAGCGCGACCAGGCCGAGCACCGCCAGGGTGAACACGCGCTGCTCGTACTGCTCGCCGTACGCCTTGTCACGCTCCTTGGCGCGGACCAGCAGCGGCACGATGACGCTGGTCAGGATGCCGCCGAGCAGCAGGTCGTAGATCTGGTTCGGGAAGGTGTTGGCGGTGTTGTAGATGCCGAGCAGCGCCCCGTTGGACAGCGCCGCGACGATCGCCGCCGTCCGCAGGAAGCCGGTCACGCGGGACGCGATCGTGCCGAGCGCCATCATGGCGCCCGACTTCAGCAGGCTCGACCCGCCGCCTCCGCCGTCACCGCCGCCGGTCTCGGCCGGCGCCGCCGGAGCCTCGGTCCCGGGCGGGATCGGCAGGTCGAGCGCGGTCTCAGCGGCCGCGCCCA
>NZ_JBFAOF010000012.1:0-32451 GCF_040675125.1 Spirillospora sp. NPDC049652
GGCCCTGGCCAGCCTGGTGTCCTGGTGGACGTCCTCGGTGTCGCCTAGCCCGTCCCCGCCTGACGCGCCACACCGGCGACATCCCGAAGGCGCACGATGCCCTGCTGGGCATCGTGCGCCTTCGTCGCGCAACCTCCTCGTGCCCACGCGCAGGAAGACCCAGACCCGCGTGGAGGGCGGCTCGTGCGCGCGCGGGGGACGGCTCGCGCGCGTGGGGAAGGTGGCTCATGCGCGCGCGATGGACGGGGCCCGATTCTTGCCTGAATCCCTGCGCCGCACGTGAGCAATAAGTAGCATTCCGTGACTGCCTAGCGTGTGGAGAGGAGAGGATGGCGGGCTTCCTGCTCCGGCGTCTGGCCAACTACGCGGTGCTCGTAGTCCTGGCCACGAGCCTCGCCTATGTCCTCGCCGCCTGCGCGCTGAACCCCCGCGCGAACCTCATGGACCGCAGCCCCCGTCCCTCCGCGTCCGTCGTCGACACCGAGCTGACCCGGCTGAACCTCAACGACCGGACCCCCCTCCGGGACCGCTACGTCACCTGGGCGGACGGCGTCCTGCACGGCGACTTCGGACACACGTGGGAGGGCGAGGCGGTCAACCGGGAGATGGGTCGGCGGGCGTGGGTGAGCCTGCGGCTGCTGCTCGGCGGTGCGGTGCTGGGCGGGGTGCTCGGCGTGCTGGTCGGCGCGTACGCGGCGGTCCGCCGCGACCGGTTCCCCGACCGGGTCGCCACCTACGGCTCCTACCTGCTGCTGTCGGTGCCGGTGTTCGTGCTGGCCGTCCTGCTCCAGTACGCCGCCGAGCGGGTGAACGCCCTGGCCGGAACGCAGCTGTTCGCGTGGGTCGGGGAGGCGACGCCGGGCGCGGGCGACGGCACGTTCGGCGGTCTCGGCGGCTTCGCCGACCGGGTCCGGCACCTGCTGCTGCCGACGTTCACGGTCGCGTTCGGGCAGGCCGCCCTGTACGCCCGCTACCAGCGCGGCCTGATGCTGGACGTGCTGGACGCCGACTTCGTCCGGACGGCGCGCGCCAAGGGCCTCACCCGCCGCGCCGCCCTGCTGCGGCACGGGCTGCGGACCGCGCTGATCCCGATGACCACGTACTTCTCCTACACGTTCGGGATGCTGCTGCTCGGCTCGATGTTCACCGAGAAGATCTTCGGCTGGCACGGCATGGGCGAGTGGCTGGTGGACTCGATCTCCCGCGGCGACGTCAACGTCGTGGCCGCCACGGCCTGCTTCGCCGCCGTGACCGTCCTGCTCGCCGGGCTCTGCTCGGACGTCCTCTACGGCGTCCTCGACCCCCGCGTGCGCACGAGGACGAGGTGACGCGCGCGATGAGAGGGCGTCCGGGACGGGGTCGGGCGGTCGCCGGCGCGGCGCTGCTGGCGCTGCTGTTCCTGCTCGCGTTCGCCGGGCCGCTCGTGTCGCCGTGGGGCTGGGACGACATCGACTTCGCGGCGTTCCTCAGCGGACCGTCCGCGCAGCACTGGTTCGGCACCACGCAGAGCGGCCGGGACGTGTTCGCGCTGACCCTGCGCGGGATGCAGAAATCGCTGCTCATCGGCCTGTCGGTGGCGGTGCTGTCCACCGGCCTCGCGGCGGTCGTCGGCACCGTCGCCGGGTACCTCGGCGGCTGGGCCGACCGGGCGCTGATGTGGGGCGTGGACCTGTTGCTCGTCCTGCCGTCGTTCCTGGTCGTGGCCGTCCTGTCGCCCGCGCTCGGCGGCAGCTGGCAGGCGCTGGTGGCGCTGCTCGCGGCCTTCCTGTGGATGGTCACCGCGCGGATGGTGCGGGGCATGACCGTGTCGCTGCGCGAGCGCGAGTGGGTGCTGGCGGCGCGGTTCACCGGCGTCGGCGCGGGCCGCACGATCCTGCGGCACGTGCTGCCGCACCTGGCGTCGCTGCTGCTGGTGGACGCGGCGGTGAACGTCAGCGTGGCGATCCTCGCCGAGTCAGGGCTGTCCTACTTCGGGTTCGGGGTGCGCCCGCCGGACACCTCGCTCGGCACGGTGATCGCCGAGAGCCGCGGCGCGGCGACGGTCTTCCCGTGGCTGTTCGGGTTCGCCGCCGGGCTGCTGGTGCTGATCGTGCTGGCGGTGAACCTGCTCGCCGACGGGCTGCGCGACGTGCTCGACCCGCAGCTCGCCCCGGCGTCCGCAGGGGCCGAGCCGTCCGGCGCGGAGGTTCCGGCCGAGGGCGTGCGGACCGCCGCCGGCGGGCCCGCCGCGGAGGGGAGCACCGGATGAACGCAGGGGAGGCCGGGATGAACGTCCTGGAGGTCCGGGACCTCGACGTCACCTACCGGCCGGACGTCCGGGCCGTCCGGGGGGTGAGCCTGTCGGTCGGGCGGGGCGAGGTGCTCGGCGTGGTCGGCGAGTCGGGGTCGGGCAAGACCGCGCTCGCGCTCGCGGTGCTCGGCCTGCTGCCGCAGCGGACGCGCGTCACCGGCTCGGTGCGGCTCCGCGGCCGCGAGCTGCTGGGACTGTCGGACGGCGAGATGTCCCGCGTCCGGGGCAAGGACCTGGCGATGGTGTTCCAGGACCCGCTGTCCTCCCTCACGCCGGTGCATCCGGTCGGCGACCAGATCGCCGAGGCCATCCGCGTCCATTCCGGGGCGACCCGCTCCGCCGCTCGTGCGCGCGCGGTGGAACTACTCGACCTGGTCGGCATCCCGGAGGCCGCGCGGCGCGCCCGCGCGCATCCGCACGAGTTCTCCGGCGGCATGCGGCAGCGGGTCATGATCGCGATGGCGGTCGCCAACGACCCGATCGCGATCGTCGCCGACGAGCCCACCACCGCGCTCGACGTGACGCTCCAGGCGCAGGTGCTGGACGTGCTGCGGGAGGCGGGCGAGGCGGCCGGCGCGGGCATCCTGGTGATCACCCACGACCTCGGCGTGGTCGCCGGGTTCGCCGACCGGGTGCTGGTGATGTACGCGGGCCGCGCGGTGGAGACCGGTCCGGTCGAGGAGGTCTACCGGCGGCCCCGGATGCCGTACACGATCGGGCTGCTGCGCTCGCTGCCGCGCCTGGACGGCGCCGGCGCCCGCCCGGTGCCGATCGACGGCGCGCCGCCGTCGCTCACCGCGCTCCCGCCTGGCTGCCCGTTCGCGCCGCGCTGCCCGATCGCCGTCCCGGCCTGCCGGGACGAGGAGCCCCCGCTGCTGCCCGTCGGACGTCCCGCGCATGCCGTCGCGTGCGTCAACACCCCGGCGACGCGGGACCCCGACGCCGTGTACCCGCTGTCCCTCGCCGACATCCTCCCGTCGGCCGACCGGGGCGACGGCACCCGTACGAGCCGTCCGGCCGTCCTGGAGGTCACCGACCTGCGGCGCTTCCACTTCGAGCACAGGGGCCCGCTCGGACGCCGGTCGGGAGTCCTGCGGGCCGTGGACGGCGTCACGTTCGACATCCGCGCGGGCGAGACGCTCGGGCTCGTGGGGGAGTCGGGATGTGGCAAGACGACCGTCCTGATGGAGGTCCTCGCCATGGCGCGGCCCCGGAACGGCGGCCGGATCGAGATCCTCGGCGAGGACACCGCCGCGCTCAACGGCGCGCGCCGCAAAGCCCTGCGCCGCAATGTCCAGGTGGTGTTCCAGGACCCGTTCAGCTCACTCGACCCCAGGATGCGGGTCTCGGCGATCCTCGCCGAACCGCTGCGCACTCACGGCTTTCCGGTGAAGCACATTCCGGACCGCGTGCAAGAACTGCTGAAACTGGTCGGTCTTGAACCCTCCCATGCCGCCCGTCATCCGCACGGCCTCTCGGGTGGGCAGAGGCAGCGCGTCGGCATCGCTCGTGCGCTCGCGTTGGAACCGAGCCTGATCCTGCTGGACGAACCCGTCGCGGCACTCGATGTGTCCGTGCAGGCCGGAATCATTGATCTGCTGGAGGAACTGAGGGCTCGCCTAGGGCTGGCGTACCTGTTCGTCGCGCACGACCTTGCGGTGGTGCGACGCGTCGCGGACCGGGTGGCCGTCATGCATCGGGGACGCATCGTCGAGATCGGCGATGTCGAGCATGTCTACGAGGCCCCCGCGCATCCCTACACGTGCGCGCTGCTGGACGCCGTCCCGATCCCCGATCCGGTGCTGGAACGCAAGCGCGGACGCGTCCGGCTGCCGGACGTCCCGCCCGACGCGCCCCGGCTGGAGAGCGGATGCCGGTTCCGGCAGCGCTGCCCCCGGTACCTCGCCCTCTCCGAAGCGTCGCGGACACGCTGTGACCAGGAGGATCCGGTGTCGCGGATCATCGCCGGCGAACCGGACAGGGCGGTCGCCTGCCACTACGCGCTGGGTGTCGGCAAATGAACGTCCGGCCCCGGGTCGCGCTCGCGGTCGCCTCGCTATGCGCGGTCGCGTCGCTGTGCGCGGCCGAGGGATGCAGCGCGCCCGGCTACTCCCCTCAGCAGGCGTCGGCCGGGGACGGGCAGCCGCCCGCCTACGACGTGAACCCCCAACCGCGCGACCGCGTCCGCGTCGGCGGGACGTTGCGCTGGCCGCTGCCCGAGTTCCCCGCCCAGTTCAACTTCCACCATGTGAACGGCGGCAAAGGCACCGTCGCGCTCGTGCTGCAGGGAATCCTCCCGTTCCTCATGCGCGCGGACGACAAGGCCGTTCCGCATCCAGTGCCCGAATACCTGGAGTCGGCGCACGTCACCGAGACCAAGCCGCACCAGGTCGTCACCTACCGGATCAACCCGCACGCGCACTGGTCCGACGGCCGGCCCATCGGCTACGCCGACTTCGCCGCGCAGGCCAACGCGCTCTCCGGCCGGGACCCGCGCTTCCAGGTCGCGGCCGTCACCGGCTACCGGGAGATCACCAAGGTCCGGCGCGGCGCGGACGACCGGGAGGTCAAGGTCGCCTTCGCCCGTCCCTACGCCGACTGGCGCAGCCTGTTCAGCCCGCTGTACCCGGCCTCCACCAGCGGGGACCCGCACGCGTTCAACGACGGCTGGGTGAACCGGGTGCCGGTGACGGCCGGGCCGTTCCGGGTCCGCCGGATCGACGGGACCGCCAAGTCCGTCGAGCTCGTCCGGGACCCGGGCTGGTGGGGGCCGCCCGCCAAGCTCGACGGCATCGTCTTCCGCGCGATGGACCCCGGCGCGATGCCCGGCGCGTTCGCCAACGGCGAGGTGGACCTGATGGACGTCGGCACCGACCCCGCCGCGCTGCGCCGCGCCGCCGAGGTCCGCGGCGCGCGGATCCGCCGCGCGGGCGGACCGGACTGGCGGCACCTGACGTTCAACGCGGCCTCGCCGGTGCTGGCGGACGTGCGGGTGCGGCGCGCGCTGTTCATGGCGGTGGACCGCGAGGTGATCGTCCGGTCCGACCTGGCGGGGCTGGGCCGTCCGCCGCGCCCGCTGGGGAACCACTTCTACGTCAACACGCAGGCCGGATACCAGGACGACTCGGGCATGCTCGGGCACTACCACCCGGGGCGTGCCGGGCGGCTGCTGGACGAGGCGGGCTGGCCGCACCGCGGCACGTACCGCATGAAGGACGGCCGTCCCCTCGCCCTGCGCTTCGTCGTGCCGTCCGGGGTGGCCGCGAGCAGACGTGAAGGGGAACTCACCCGGGCCCTCCTCGCGCGCGTGGGCGTGCGCGTGGACATCGTGCCCGTCCCCACGGACGACCTGTTCGACCAGTACGTCACGCCCGGCAACTTCGACATCGTGCCGTTCTCGTGGCTGGGCACGGCATTCCCGCTGTCCCCGCTGCGTTCGGTCTTCGCGCGTCCGCAGGGCGACCACATCCAGCAGAACTACGCGCGCGCGGGTTCGCCGGAGATCGACACGGCCATGGACCGGGCGATAGCCGAGGTGGACACCGCGCGGGCGCGCAAGCTCATCAACAAGGCCGACAAGCTGGTCTGGCAGGAGGCGACGGTGCTGCCGCTCTACCAGCGTCCGCAGGTCGTCGCGGTGAGGGCCGGCCTCGCCAACCTGGGCGCGTGCGGCTTCTGGGAACCGGCCTTCGAGAACATCGGATTCAGCGCCCGGAACTGACGCGGAGGCCGTGCTTTGTCTGTCCTGGTGAAGAGGTGTTTGTCATTAATTGAGTAGGGCCGGGGCTCAGCGGATGAGCAACGACGAGGCGGAGTGCCCGCGCAGCGACGCGTCCAGGACCTGTGCGGTGTGCGCGACCGGCAGCGGCGCGCCCTGCCGCTCCAGGGCCTGCGCGATCTGGAGCGAGCAGCCGGGGTTCGCCGCGACGAGCAGGTCCGCGCCGGTCGCGGCCACGGTGGCCGCCTTGCGGTCGCCGAGCTCGGCGGCGGCCTCGGGCTGGAGCAGGTTGTAGGTCCCCGCGGAGCCGCAGCAGATGTCCGGGTCCGCGATCTCCTTCACGGTCAGCTCGGGGATGCCCGCCAGCAGCGCGCGCGGCTGCGCACGCACCCCCTGCGCGTGCGCGAGGTGACAGGCGTCGTGATAGGCGACGGTCACCGGCAGCGGGTGCCGCTCGGCGCGCGGGCCCAACTCGACCAGGTACTCGGCGAGGTCGCGCGTCTTCTCCGAGAGCGCGCGCGCACGAGCCGCCCATGCGGGATCGTCCGCGAGCAGAGTCTCGTACTCCTTCATCGCCGAGCCGCAGCCCGCCGAGTTGACCACGATGACGTCCACGTCCTCGAACGTCTCGACCGTCCTGCGGGCGAAGGCGCGAGCCTCGTCGGCACGGCCGGAGTGCAGCGACAGCGCCCCGCAGCAACCCTGCTGCCGCGGGATGAGCACGTCGCAGCCCTCCATCGCCAGCACGCGCGCGGTCGCCGCGTTCACGCCGGGGAAGAACTCGCGCTGGACGCATCCGGTGAGCATCCCCGCCGTTGCCCGGCGTCCGCCTCGCGCGGCGACCCGCTCGGGCAGCCTGGGGGACTCCTGGGACGGCGGCGCGAGACGCTCCATCGCCGCGAGCGTCGGGGACAGCCGCTCCAGCACGCCGCTGCGCCTGATCAGCGCGGGCAGCCCGGAGCGCTGGTACGCCCGCAGCGGGCCGCGCAGCGCCCGCAGCCTGCCCGGATACGGGAAGAGCCGGAAAATCGCCTCACGAACGGCTCGCTCAGGGAGTGACCGCGGGTGCTCGGCCTCCACCTCGGCCCGGGTGATCTCGACGAGCCGGTCGTACCGGACACCGGACGGGCAGGACGTCACGCACGCCATGCAGCCCAGGCACGCGTCGAAGTGCTGCACCATCGCGTCGTCCAGCGGAGCGCCCTCCTGGTGCTGCTGCATGAGGTGGATGCGCCCGCGCGGCGAGTCCATCTCCTCGCCCCACAGCACGTACGTCGGGCAGGTCGGCAGGCAGAAACCGCAGTGCACGCAGTCGCTCAGCAGATCCGGCAGTTCGCTGTGCTGCTCGGGCTGCCCTCCGGAGCGCTGTTCGTCGGGCCGGGCCACGCGGTCACACTCCTTCGGCGAACCGGCCGGGCGAGAGCCGGTGCTCGGGGTCGAACTGGTCCTTCACGCGCCGCATGAGCGGCAGGGCGGGCATGGGGCCCCATACGTCCACGGATTCACGGACGGCCTGCCGCGCGCGCACGAGGACGACCCGCGCGCCGATCGGTTTCAGCGCCTCACGTAGTGCCTCCACGTCGTCGGACGTCGTGTAGAGGCGGCCGCAACCGGCGGAGCCGCGTAGTGGCAGTCCCTTGGCGGCCTCCATGACCTCCGGAAGCCGCGCGGGGAGACTGCGGATCTCCGCCAGGGGCTCCCCCTCGGGAAGGGTGTTCCACCAGTCGGGGTCGGACGCGGGAGTGCCGCCGAGCAGCTCGCGCAGGTGCGCGGACGTCTCGTCAGGGGTCTCGGTCTCCGCCTCGACGACGACCATCGTCTCGTCCGAACCCGCCGGACGGTCGATCTCCAGCGCGCGCGGGACGGCCTGCGAGTGCAGCACCGCCTGGACGGCCCGTCCGGGATCGTCCATGGTGGCCGCCACACGCACGACGCGCGTGACCGGATGCATCCGGAACGTCGCGTCCACGATGAGACCGAGCGTGCCGAGCGAACCGGTGTAGAGCTTGCCCAGGTCGTATCCCGCGACGTTCTTGACGACCTTGCCGCCCGACCGCGTGACCGTTCCGTCCGCCCGGACGACCGTGATCCCGATCAGCAGGTCGCGGGCGGAACCGTGCAGCAGCCTGTTCGGCCCGGCGGCGTCCGCGGCGATCGCGCCGCCGATCGTCCCGCCCTCCGGCGGCGCGAGCGCGAGGTGCTGCCCCCACCCGCCGGCCTCGGCCTCGCGCAGCGCGCCGAACGTCAGCCCGGCCTCGACGTGCAGGGTGAGGTCGCCGGGGGAGTGCCGGATGATCCGGTCGAGGTTGCGGGTGCCGACGACCACGTCGCAGCGCCCGACCGGACGGCCGCGGTCGAGCTTGCTCCCGGTGCCGGACGAGACGACGGCCAGACCGAGCCCGGCGGCCGTCCGCAGCACCGCCGACGCCTCGTCCAGGGAGGCGGGCAGCGCGACGACCTGCGGGGTCAGGCCGTCCACGCGGTCGGCGTCCGACCCGGGACGGACATCGGGGCAGACCTTGGCGAACGCGTCCAGAACGGGCATCAGAACAGGTCCGCCTTTCCCTCGGCGACCAGCGGGTGCGGACCTTTCCGGACGCCCGGAACCTCGCCGCACAGGCGGGGAGTCGGGAACACCTTGCCCGGGTTGCACAGGCCCTTCGGGTCGAACCCGCAACGGACCATCTGCATCGTGTCGAGGTCGTCGTCGCTGAACATGCGCGGCATGTAGCGGGCCTTGTCCGCTCCCACGCCGTGCTCGCCCGTGATGGAACCGCCGTGCTCGATACAGAGGTCGAGGATCGCGCCCGAGACGGTTTCGGCTCGCTCCTGCGCGCCCGGGACCGCGTCGTCGAAGAGCACGAGCGGATGGAGGTTGCCGTCCCCGGCGTGGAAGACGTTCGCGACCCGCACGCCCGACTCGCGGCTGAGCGTGTCGATGCGTCCGAGCACCTCGCCGAGCGCGGTCCGCGGGATCACGCCGTCCTGGACGATGTAGGCGGGGCTGATCCGGCCCATCGCCGCGAACGCCGACCTGCGGCCCTTCCAGATGAGCGCCCGCTCGGCGTCGTCCGCGGCGACCCGGATCTCGAACGCGCCCGCCTCCCCGCACAGCCGCCCGACCTCGGCGAACTGGTGCTCGACGGTCGCCGCCGGGCCGTCCAGCTCGACCACCAGCACCGCGCCCGCGCCGCCGGGGTAGCCGCAGGCCACGGCCGCCTCGGCGGCCTCGATCGACAGCGCGTCCATCATCTCGATCGCGGCGGGCACCACCCCGGCCGCGATGATCGCCGACACCGCCGCACCGCCCCGCTCGATCGTGTCGAACGCGGCCAGCAGCGTCCGGACGGTCTCCGGCAGCCGGGTCAGCCGCACCGTGATCTTGGTGGTGATGCCGAGCGTGCCCTCCGAGCCGACGAACACGCCCAGCAGGTCGAAGCCCGGGTCGTCCCGCGACAGCTCCGTGATCTCACCGTCGGGGGTGACGATCTCGCAGGCCAGGACGTGGTGGGCGGTGAATCCGTACTTCAGGCAGTGCGCGCCGCCCGAGTTCTCCGCGACGTTCCCGCCGACCGAGCAGATCTGCTGGCTCGACGGGTCGGGTGCGAAGTAGTACCCGTACGGGCGCGCCGCGCGCGTCACGTCCAGATTGATGACGCCCGGTTCGACGGTCGCGCGCTGGTTCGCGGCGTCGATCTCAAGGACGCGCCGCATCTTCGCCGTCACGATGAGCACGCCATCCGTCCGGGGGAGCGCTCCGCCGGACAGGCCCGTCCCCGACCCCCGGGCCACGTAGGGAACGCCCGCCTTCACGCACGCGCGCACGATGGCGGCTATCTGCTCGGCGTTCTCGGGCAGGACGACCAGCCCGGGAGAGGCACGGTGGGACGTCAGCCCGTCACACTCGTACGTGCGCAGGCGTACGGGGTCGGTGATGACCGCCTCAGGGCCGAGCAGGCGCGTGCAGTGCTCGGCCAGAGCCCGGAGGGTGTCTGCCATGCCGTCTCCCTTGGGCGACGGGCGCGGCGGCCCCGGCTGGGTGACTCAGCCGGGCCACCGCGCCCATGGTGATGCGGGAGTGCTTCCCTACGGGAAGCGGATGTACGCCGGGGTGGTCAGGAACTCGGAGTACTCGTCCGCGAGCGTGACCTCCTTGAACAGCGCCACGGCCTCGTTGTAGCGGGGCTCGTTGTAGGCGTCGCCCAGCTCGGTGCGGATGTTGGCGAGCTCCTCCTCCAGCAGGCGCTCGACCAGCTCGCGGGTGACGGTCTGGCCGTCCGTGAGCACCACGCCGTTGCGGATCCACTGCCAGACCTGCGAGCGGGAGATCTCGGCGGTCGCCGCGTCCTCCATCAGGTTGTGGATCGCGACCGCGCCCGAGCCGTTCAGCCAGGTCGCGAGGTAGCGCAGCGCCACGTCGATGTTGTTGCGCAGGCCCGCCTCGGTGATGTCGCCCGGCGTCGCCTTGAAGTTCAGCAGGTCGGCCGCCGAGACCTTGACGTCCTCGCGGAGCCGCTCGCGCTGGTTCGGCCGGTCGCCGAGGACGCCGTCGAACACCTCGCGGCAGACCGGGACCAGGTCCGGGTGCGCGACCCAGGAGCCGTCGAAGCCGTCGCCCGACTCGCGCGTCTTGTCCGCCCGGACCTTCTCCAGCGCGACCTTGTTGACCTCGGCGTCCCGGCGGGACGGGATGAACGCGGCCATGCCGCCGATGGCGTGCGCGCCGCGCTTGTGGCAGGTGCGGACGAGCAGCTCGGTGTAGGCGCGCATGAACGGCGCGGTCATGGTGATCGCGTTCCGCTCCGGCAGCACGTAGTCGGCGCCCCGGTCCCGGAACTTCTTGATCACGCTGAACAGGTAGTCCCAGCGGCCGGCGTTCAGCCCGGCGGAGTGGTCGCGCAGCTCGTAGAGGATCTCCTCCATCTCGAACGCGGCCGGGATGGTCTCGATCAGGACGGTCGCGCGGATCGTGCCGCGCGGGATCTCCAGGGTGTCCTGCGCCAGGTTGAAGGCGTCGTTCCAGAGGCGGGCCTCCAAATGCGACTCCATCTTCGGCAGGTAGAAGTACGGGCCCTTGCCCTTGGCGAGCTGGCGGCGCGCGCAGTGGAAGAAGTACAGGCCGAAGTCGAACAGCGAGCCGGACATCGGCTCGCCGTCCACCAGCAGGTGCTTCTCCTCCATGTGCCACCCGCGCGGGCGGACGACGATGGTGGCGAGCTCCTCGTCGTCCTTCAGCCCGTAGGACTTGCCGCTCTTGGCGTCGGTGAAGTCGATGGTGCGGTCGAGGGCGTCGCGCAGGTTCAGCTGGCCCTCGACCATGTTCGTCCACAGCGGGGTGTTGGCGTCCTCGAAGTCGGCCAGCCACACCTTGGCGCCCGAGTTCAGCGCGTTGATCGTCATCTTCCGGTCGGTCGGGCCGGTGATCTCGACGCGGCGGTCCCGCAGACCCGGGGCCGGGTCGGCCACGCGCCAGGTGTCGTCGGTGCGGATCTCGGCCGTCTCGGGGAGGAAGTCCAGCGTGCCGCCCGCGGACAGGCGCTCCTGGCGCTCCTCGCGGGCCTTCAGCAGCTCCTTGCGGCGGCCGCCGAACTCGCGCTGGAGAGTGGCGAGCAGGCCGAGAGCCTCGGGGGTGAGGATCTCGTCGTAGCGCTCGCCCAGAGGTCCCCGGACCTCGACACCGTCGGTCATGGTGCCCGCCCTTCCTTGTGTGCTGCTTCGTGGTCTGGATGGTGCCCGAGTGGTCCTTCGCGCCGCGCCGGCCGCCGTGCCCGGCCGACCGGCGCGAATTTCGTCTAGCGAAATTCCACTTCTGTTATGTGGAGTACGCTACTCGCCGGTACGGATCCAGGTCAAAGCGGGGGGTCCCTGGAGGAACTCCCCCTGGCGGGGCCGGGATAATCGGGTGACCTGCCCGAGCGGCGCGTGGGACGATCTCGGGGAGCCGCGCGGGAGGGCCGCGGGTGAGCCGCCGGACGGTCCGGGCCGGAACATCGCGGGGATGCCGCGGTGCGGCGCGGGTACGAGCCCCTCGTGGGGAATCGACCGGGCCTCCACGGCGTTTGACAGAGGGCATATGACTGAACCTTTCTCTGAACACCGCACCGACGACGTCCGCGACGACCTCGCCGGCCTCGACGCCCATGACGGGGACGAGCCCATGACCGGGGACCTCGACCTCGAGGAGCGCCGGGCGCTGCGCCGTGTCGCGGGACTGTCCACCGAACTCGAAGACGTCAGCGAGGTCGAATACCGGAAGCTGCGCCTGGAGCGCGTCGTCCTCGTCGGCGTCTGGACCGAGGGCACCGCCGAGGACGCCGAGAACTCGCTCCGCGAGCTCGCGCTGCTCGCCGAGACCGCCGGGTCGCAGGTCCTGGAGGGCCTCACCCAGCGCCGCCTCCGGCCCGACGCGGCGACCTACATCGGCTCCGGCAAGGCCCAGGAGCTGCGGGACGTCGTGATCGCGACCGGCGCCGACACCGTGATCTGCGACGGCGAGCTCGCGCCGAGCCAGCTGCGCCACCTGGAGGAGATCGTCCAGGTCAAGGTCATCGACCGGACGGCGCTGATCCTCGACATCTTCGCCCAGCACGCCAAGAGCCGCGAGGGCAAGGCCCAGGTCGAGCTGGCCCAGCTGAACTACCTGCTGCCGCGCCTGCGCGGCTGGGGCGGCAACCTGTCCCGGCAGGTCGGCGGGCGCGCCGCGGGCGGCGTCGGCATCGGCGGCCGCGGCCCCGGTGAGACCAAGATCGAGCTGGACCGGCGCCGGATCCGCACCCGGATGGCCAAGCTGCGCCGCCAGATCGCCGAGATGGCCAAGGCCCGCGACACCAAGCGCGGCGAGCGCCGCCGCAACATGGTGCCCGCCGTCGCCATCGCCGGCTACACCAACGCGGGCAAGTCGTCCCTGCTGAACCGGCTCACCGGCGCCGGGGTGCTGGTGGAGGACGCCCTGTTCGCCACCCTGGACCCGACCGTCCGGCGCGCCACCACCCCGTCCGGGCGGGCCCACACGCTCACCGACACGGTCGGGTTCGTGCGCCACCTCCCGCACCAGCTGGTCGAGGCGTTCCGGTCCACCCTGGAGGAGGTCACCGACGCGCACCTGGTCGTGCACGTCGTGGACGGCTCCGACCCGAACCCCGAGCTCCAGATCGACTCGGTCCGCGAGGTGTTCCGGGAGATCGGGGCCGAGTCGCTGCCCGAGCTCATCGTGATCAACAAGGCGGACGCCGCCGACCCGCTGGCCATCGCCCGGCTCCGCCGGCGCGAACCGCACAGCGTCGTCGTCTCGGCCCGCACGGGCCAGGGCATCGAGGAGCTGCGGGCCGCCATCGAGCGCGACCTGCCCACGCTCGCGCGCGAGATCCGCGTCCTGCTCCCCTACGAGCGGGGCGACCTGGTGACCGCCGTCCACGAGCGGGGCGAGGTCCTCAAGCAGGAGCACCAGGCCGCGGGCACCGTCCTGCTGGCCCGCGTGCCGGACGACCTGGCCGCCGAACTCACCCGCTACGAGGACCCGGTCCCCGCCTCGTCCTGACGGCGGGTGCCGAGCCCCCCGTTCTCAGGCGGGACACGGCGACTGCGACAACCCGGCGTTATGCGTGACATGAGAGGACCCGAGGGGGCGATTGCCGCTCCTCGGGTCCTTTCGTCGTTCAGGACTTTTTCGCCGAGCGGCTGCCGGGGCCGAGGAGTCGTCCCGCCGCCTGCCTCGCGTTGTTGCTGTGCGGGCTGCCGGGGAGGGGCGGCAGCCGAGGGCCTTGACCCCTGCGGCTTTCCTGAGCGTTGCCTGGAGTTTCTGAACGTTAGCTGGACGCTCCGGTCGGCGTCGGCGCGCTTCGGGGCTGGTCCGGGGCTGATGCCGGGGATGGTCCGCGACGCGCGGGCGTGCGTGATTGCGAGTCGCCGCGACTTCACGGAAGGCTTCGGGAACGCGGACCCGGAGAACGGGCGCGGCCGCCGGGATGGCGCGCCCGCACCCGTTCTCTGATCGTTTCCGGACGCGCCCCGGTCCCCGGCCGGTGACAGCTTCTCCATTCCGCTTGACGGGTCTGCCGGAATCCGTACGGTCATAGGACTAAGGGTGGGGTGATGGCGTCGATGTGGTGCGTGCCGGTATTCGGCGGTTTATTGGATGATGGGCGGGTTATGGCCGGATGTCGGTCATGTTTGACCTGGTCCCGCGTCCGCGGCCGCCTCGGCCACCGGGAACTTTCCGGCGGCACGCGGCGTTGGGCGGGCGAAGGTTGTCCGCCGGGCCTTCAGTGCACTACCGTGACGAAACCGATATCTCCGGTCTCGTTGCTCAAGGTGATCCGCGGATCACCCTTTCCCCCAGAGGTGAACCGCCGGCACCCAGTCGGCGTTCCGTATCGAGAGCAGGTGGCCCAGTCCATGGCGTCAGACCGCACGCCGCGCGGCGTTCCCACCCCCACCGGGCGGTGACCCCGTGACGGTCAGGCTGCTCACCAACATCGGACGTCTCTGGACGGGCACCGACGTCTGCAGCAACGCCGCCGTCCTGATCCACGACGACCGCATCGTGTGGGCGGGTCCGGCCTCCGACCTGCCGCAGAGCGTCCCCGGCATCATCGACGACATCGTCGACGTCGACCACGTCGAGAACCTCGGCGGCGGCCTGGTCACCCCCGGCCTCATCGACGCCCACGCGCACCCGGTCTACGCGGGCAACCGCTGGGCCGAGCTCGCGATGCGCACCAGCGGCTCGTCCCACTCGGCCATCGCGGCGGCCGGCGGCGGCGTCAACTCCACCGTCACCGTGACCCGCGGGACCGACCCCTGGACGCTGTGCAACGGCGTCCGCGAACGGCTCCGCCAGTGGATCCTCGCGGGCACCACCACGGTCGAGGCCAAGACCGGCTACCACCTCACCCGCGACGGGGAGCTCGCCGACATCCGGATGCTGCGGTCGCTGGAGTCCGAGCCGTCCATGCCGCGCATCCACGCGACCTTCCTCGCCGCGCACATCCTGCCGCCGGAGTACTTCGGCCGCCGCCGCGACTACATCGAGGCCGTCCGCCAGTGGGCCGGGGACGCCGCCGTCGCGGGCGCCGACTCCATCGACGTGTACTGCGACGAGGGGCACTTCACCGCCGAAGAGGCGCGCATCCTGCTGCTGACCGGCAAACGCAGCGGCCTCAAGGCGCGCATGCACGCCTGCGCCAACGAGCGCGTCGGCGCGGCCCAGGTCGCCGCGGAGGTCGGCTGCGCGTCCGCCGACCTGCTCACCCAGGCCAACGACGACGACGTGAAGGCCCTCGCGCACGCGGGCGTCACCGCGACCGTCTGCCCCGGCAGCGCCCTCAACTCGTCCCGTCCAGCGGCGCCCGTGCGCTCGATGCTCGACCGCGGCGTCACCGTCGCGCTCGGCACCGACCACAACCCCGGGCAGTGCGGCATCACCTCGATGCCGCTGGTCATCGGCCTCGCCGTCGCCATGTACGGCCTGTCGGTCACCGAGGCCCTCCGCGCCGCCACCCTCGGCGGAGCCGCCGCCCTGCGCGTCGGCGACCGCGGTTCCCTCGCTCCCGGCATGCTCGCCGACCTCGTCCTGTGGGACGCCGACCACGAGGGCGCGTTCGCCTGGGCCTTCGGGCTGCGGGCGCTCCGCGTGTGGCGCGGCGGCGTGCCCGTCCAGCCCTGACCGTGCGCCGGGGGCGTCCCTCCCGGCGGCGGCCATGCCTTCGCACGCAGCTTGCGCTGCGCGTTTTGGGGGACTGGGACGGTTTGTGGCGAACTGCCGTCATTCGGGCGGCTAGGGCCGAGCGTCCAGGGGTAGCCTCACCCCCATGGGCAGCGCGGTAGCGGTCGTCACGGACTCCTCCTCCGTCCTTCCTTCCGACCTCGCCGACCGGCACGCGCTGACGGTCGTCCCGCTGCAACTCGTGGTCGGTGGCGACGTCCGCGACGAGGACCGCACCGCGACCGCCGACCCCGTCCGCCTGCTGCGTGGGAGGCACCAGGTCACGACGTCCCGGCCGTCCCCCGAGCGCTTCGCCTCCGTCTACGCGTCCGCCGCCGAATCCGGCGCGACGGCCGTGGTCTCGGTGCACCTGTCGGCGTCGATGTCGGGGACGGTCGAGGCCGCACGTCTCGCTGCCGCGGAAGCGCCCCTGCCCGTGCACGTCGTCGACTCCGGCAGCATCGGGATGGGGCTGGGCTTCGCCGCCCTCTCGGCCGCGGCGGCCGCCCAGAACGGTGGCACGCCCGCGGAGGTCGTGGTGGCGGCGCGGCGCCGTGCCGCGCTGACGCGCTCACTGTTCTACGTCGACAACCTCGAACACCTACGGCGGGGCGGACGCATCGGGACCGCCGCCAACCTGCTGGGCTCCGCGTTGATGGTGAAGCCGCTGCTCGGCATCTCCTCCGGACGCATCACGCCGTTGGAGAAGGTGCGCACGACGTCCCGGGCGCTGTCCCGGCTCGCCGACCTCGCCGTCGCCGAGGCCGCCGACCGTCCGGTGGACCTGGGGATCCAGCACCTCGCCGCCGCCACCCGAGCCGAAACCCTCGCCGCCGTCCTGCGCGCCCGAGTCCCGAACGTGGTGGACATCTACGTGGGCGAAGTCGGCCCGGTCATAGGCGCGCACGTCGGCCCGGGCATGCTGGGCGTGGTGGTCGCTCCACACGCCTGAGGCGGTGTCGCGCTACTTGGTGCGGTCGCGGAGGCAGCGCTCGATCCATCCGGACTTGTACTCCAGCCCGGCCGTGCTGCCGAACCGGACGCCGCGGGGCATCGGCCATACGGGAAGGCCGGCACGCGGAACGTGCTTGACCTCGAACAATGCTGCGCATCGGGCAAAGGGCGTCCGCGCCTTGGAAAAGCCGTAGATGGTGAGGACGATCTTTCCGTCCCGGCGGGGCGGGGACGTGCGGACTTCCGTTGCCGCCGCCGCGAAACCCGCACGCCATGCTGGAGTTCCTGTTCTGATCACCGGCATGCCCCGGGAATCCGCAGACACGAGGCAGAGGAGAATGACCGTGACAAAGCCCGCCGTCCACCTCATGCCCGGCAATCTACCGATCATCGTGGGCGGTTAACGCCGATCTTGTTCTTTCTGCGCTGAGGTAACTCTCCCACCTGCGAGAACTGGAGTTATCCACAGTTCGCGGCGGCGCTTTCGACGTAGCGGGTGAGCCTTCTAGCGTCCTATGCATGGACGTTTTCGACGCAGCGGCCCCACCGTCCGCCCACGTACGCTCAGGTCCCGCCCGTCCCGATTTCCCCACGGGCGCCGTGCAGCCCCTGGGTGACTTCATGACGTCCGAAGAGGGCCTGTTCGCCGATGAGAGGGCTGTCTCCGGTCCGAGCACGCCCGGGGCTGCGAGCGGGCGTGCAGCCATGCGGACGAAGCCCGATCTGGATCGGCGCCATGAGGCGTCGGCTCGTCCTGGCGTGGGGGTGGATGAGACGCGTGGCATGAGGCCGCCCCCTCATGTCGAACGCCCTGCGGGCATCGACCCAGCTCCGGAGGCCGCCGCACGGCCGCTGAGGCACCGCCTGCTCGAACCTGATCCCGCGCCCGTGGCCTCCCCGATCCCGCGCGAGCCCCGTGGACGCGCTGCCTCTGACAGCGACCCGATCGGCCCGCGGCTTCTTGCCCGCGCAAGGAAGCTGCTGGAACGGGACCGCTTGGATCCCGGCATGGGCGGAGTGCGAGCCCTGGTCGTGGTCGGTGTCATCGCGGTGCTGGTGGCGGTCGGTTACCTGTGGATGGCGCGTCCCCGCCCAGATCCGGTGAAGGTCTCCGCCGCGACCTCGCCGTCGTTGGCGGTCACGGCGAGCGAGACCGCCGGAGGCACCGGGACGACCGGGACTCCGCCGGGCGCTTCCGGCGGCGGAACTCAGCTGGTCGTCCAGGTGATCGGCAAAGTGCGCCGTCCCGGCGTGCTGACCCTCGCCGCCGGTTCACGCGTCACGGACGCCCTCAATGCCGCCGGAGGTGTGCGCCCCGGCACGGACACCGGAGCTCTCAACCTCGCCCGCAAGCTCATGGACGGCGAACAGATCGCCGTGGGCATCCATCCGCCCGCGCCACCGCCCGGCCAAGGCCCGGCCCCGCCCGGAGGAACGACACCCGGCCCGCCGTCTGGCACGTCCCCCGCGTCCCCCCTCGATCTGAACACCGCGACCGCCGAGCAACTCGACCAGCTTCCGGGCGTGGGGCCCGTTCTGGCCCGCCGCATCATCGACTACCGCACCCAGCACGGCCCGTTCCACAGCGTCGACCAGCTACAGGACGTCCCGGGCATCGGAGCCCGCCGCCTCACCGACCTCAAGCCCCTCCTCAACACCTCCAACTGAGCCACGCCCCAACCCACCGTTGCGCCACATCCCTTGATCAACCAGAGCGATAACGAAGAGGAAGCCACCCTTCACCTGCCCACCGCCGACCCGCCTGCTCCGACCTCCGAGCTCCCTGCCTTGACCCGAACTCGCCTCCCCCCGTATCAGATCCGCCTCTCCAGACCACCGAGTCACCTGTCCCAGCCCAAGCCACCTGTTCCAGCCCAAGCCACCTGTTCCAAGCTTCGCCCCCCGCCGCCCTCGGGGGCTGCCTGACGATCGAGTCGCTCGACCTAACCCCGAGTCATCCGACGTGACCCCTGAGCCCCGAGCCCGAGCCCGAGATTCGCTCGCTGAGGAAGAGCACCAGGAAGGAGGGAGATGCGCCTGCGTAGCTCAGGCCCGCCGCCCGCACACGCGCCCGCGTCCGCTGTCACGCGTGCGGAAGATGGGCCGGAGGCTGAAATTGACCTGCGACTGGTCGGGCCTGCTTTCGGTGCATGGGCTGGGGCCTTCGTCTGCCTCGGCCAAGCCGCATGGACGTGCCACCTCCTGGCCGGCCTCTCCGTACTCGCAGCCTGCGCGCTTCTCCTTCGCGTCCAGCGGAGGCGGAGGAGCGGCAGGAGGGGGACGGCCGAGGGGTGGCTGGCCATCGGGGGAGTCGCCCTGCTCTGTGCGGCGGCTTCGGCTACCGGCGTCGGGCTCCGGACGTCCGCGGTGCGGTCGGGGCCGGTCTTCGCGGACGCACGGGCGCATCGCAGCGCATCCGTCGTGGTGGTCGTGACGGAGGATCCGAAGACCAAGCGGGTCGGTGGGCGGGAACTGGTGATCGCCCGCGCCCGTGTGGAACGTGTCGAGGGGCGCGGGGGTGCCTCGTGGGTTCGGACGAGGGTGCCGGTCCTGCTGCTCGCCTCCGGACGGGAGTGGAGCAGGCTCGTTCCCAGCATGAAGGTGCGATGCGTCGGGCGACTCGCGCCGCCCAAACACGCGGAGCTGCTGGCGGCGGTCGTGCTCGTCCGGGGGCCGCCGTCCGTCGTCGGTGGACCGTCGAGTGTGCAGCGGGTCGCCGGGACCGTCCGCGCGAAGTTGAGGCAGGCGGCGAACGTCCTGCGTCCGGATGCGCGCGGAGTGCTGCCGGCCATGGTCGTCGGGGACATCTCGCGCCTCGATCCGGACCTTGCCGAGGACTTCACCACGGCCGGGCTGAGCCATCTGCTCGTCGTCTCCGGGGCGAACCTGGCGATCGTCGTCGGGGCCGTCCTGGCGCTCTGCCGGTTAGCCGGGCTGGGCAGGCGTGGCGCGCCGCTCATCGCCGGACTCGCGGTGGTGGCCTTCGTCGTGATCGCCCGTCCGGACCCGAGCGTCCTCCGTGCGGCGGTGATGGCGACCATCGGCCTCCTGGCCCTGTTCACAGGCCGTCCACGCCAAGGTGTCCCCGCGCTGGCCGGGGCCGTGCTCCTGCTCGTCCTCGTCGATCCGGAACTGAGCCGGTCGTACGGGTTCGCGCTCTCGGCCGCGGCGACCGCCGGCCTGCTCGTCCTGGCGCCCGCCTGGCGTGACCGCCTGCGGCGGAGGCTGCCCGGCCCGGTCGCGGACGCCGTGGCCGTGGCGGTGGCGGCCGAGCTGGCGGTGGCCCCGATCCTGGTGATGATGTCGGGCGAACTGGGCGTCGTCTCGATCGCCGCCAACCTGCTCGCCGATCCGGCCGTCGCGCCCGCGACCCTGCTCGGCGCGACGGGCGCGGTGGTCGCGCCGTTCTCACCGGGCGCGGCCGGCCTGATCCTCCGGCCGGCGGAGTACCCCGTCCGGTGGATCATCTGGATCGCCAGGACGGCGTCGACCTTGCCCTACGCCACGCTGCCTTGGGCGAGCGGCGCGCTGGGGGCCGTCGGCCTGCTCATCGCGGGCGGCATCACCATCGCGATGCTGCGCTCACGGCGCCTCCGCCTCCTGTTCGCCGCTGCTGTCGCCGGGGTCCTGGCAGGGGTTCTGTGCATGCACCTTCTCGCTCCGGGCTGGCCGCCGCCGGGCTGGCAGCTCGTCGCGTGCGATGTCGGCCAAGGTGACGGTCTCGTTCTGGCGGCGGGGCCGGGACGTGCCGTCGTCGTGGACGCCGGGCCCGAACCGAGCGCCATCGACGGGTGTCTACGTCGGCTGCGCATCCGCGAGGTGCCGCTGCTGGTCCTGACCCACCCGCACGCCGATCACATCGACGGAGTACCGGGCGTCCGCCATGGCAGGCATGTCGGACTGGCGTTGGTCACGCCGGTGGGGTTCGGCCGCGAGGCTCGGTTCGCTGGCAACGTCCCCATGCGGGCCGCGCTGCCGGGCCAGACCTGGCGCGTCGGGGACCTCTCCCTGACCGTCCTCGGCCCGCAGGCCACCGGCCCTCGCCTCACCGCGCAAGACGACGGCATGACCATGAACAACGCGAGCATCGTGCTGGTCGCGTCCCGCCCCGGATTCAGCGCCCTCCTGCCAGGCGACGTCGAAACCGAAGCCCAGCAGGCCCTGGTGTCGGCGTTGCCGCATGTCCAGGTCCTGAAGGTCCCTCACCACGGCTCGCGCAGCCAGCACCGCCCGTTCCTGGCCGCCGCCCACGCCTCGATCGGCCTGGTCTCCGTCGGAAAGGACAACGACTACGGCCACCCGTCCCCGCACACCGTCGGCATCCTCCAACACCTGGGCACCCGAGTCCTCCGCACCGACCAGCAAGGAGACATAGCCATCGTCCGAACCCGCACCGGCATAGCCACCGTCGCCCGCCACTGACCCCACCCGCCCAGACATGGCGCCCGAACCCGCTGGTCAGGGCGCCTGATGCCCGGGCCTCCTCCTTCGGGATCACCTCGGAAGGGTGTTCCGCAACCGCCCCTCCTGACCCCGCCCGCTCCCTACCTGAGGTCCCCGAACCCGCCCAGGGCCGTTGGTCACAGGCTCTGGCGCACGTGCTTCCGCCCCGAGGTCGCTGGCGAAGGCCGCCTGCGGCCGTCGGCCCTTGATCGCCTCTGGCACTTCCTCGTCGGCCCGAGCCGCGCCCGGTCCGGCTGGTCGGGGCGTCTGACGCCTGTATCTCCGCGTCCGAGATCGCTGCCGGGACCTCGCAGCTGCGCCTCGCATCTCCTCTTGTGGTAGTGAGCCGGGCAAGGTGTCGCGGGCTGGCGTGTCCCTCTTGCTCCGCGCACGAGGGGTGACGTCGGAAAGTGCGGGGCTGGTGAGTGGGGTTGGGGGTTTGGGCTGTCGGGTCGGGGTGGGGGGAGGGGTGTGGCATTGTTGGGGGGTGCCAGTGGACGCCATCACTTTGATCGTCGGTGACGAGGAACTGCTCATCGAGCGGGCGGTCGGGGACGTGGTCGCCGGGGCCCGGGCGGAGGACCCGGAGACCGAGGTCATCGACCTCGTGCCCTCGGGGATGGAGCTGGGGCGGCTGGCCGAGCTGACGTCCCCCTCGCTGTTCGGCGGCGGGAAGGTGCTGGTGCTGCGGGCGTCGCAGGACCTGAACAAGGACCTGGCGGCCGAGGTGCTGGCCTACGTGAAGAACCCCGCGCCGGACGTGGCGCTGGTCGCGGTGCACGCGGGGGGCGCCAAGGGCAAGGCCGTGGCGGACGGGCTGGCCAAGGCGGGGGCGCGGAAGATCGCCTGCCCGAAGATCAGCAAGGTGGGCGAGCGGATCGACTTCGTGCGGACCGAGATCCGGCGGCACGGGGGGAAGATCTCCGCCGACGGCGCGCGGACGCTGGTGGACGCGGTCGGGAACGACCTGCGGGAACTGGCCGCCGCGGCCGGCCAGCTGGTCGCCGACACCGGCGGGAAGGTCGATGACGCGGCGATCGCGCGGTACTACCGGGGTCGCGCCGAGGTCAGCGGGTTCGCGGTCGCGGACAAGGCGATCGAGGGGCAGTTGGCGGATGCACTGGAGCAGCTGCGGTGGGCGCTCGCGACCGGAGTCGCGCCCGTCCTGATCGTGAGTGCCCTGGCGCAGGGCGTGCGGGGGCTGGCGAAGGTCGGAGGGGCGCCCCGCGGTGCGCGCGGCGCGTCGTTGGCGAAGGAACTGGGCATGCCGCCCTGGAAGATCGACCGGGTACAGCGCCAGCTGCGCGGCTGGTCGGGAGACGGTGTGGCGCGCGCCCTGACCGTGGTCGCCGAGGCGGACGCCCAGGTCAAGGGCGGCGCGGCCGATTCCGCTTATGCCCTGGAGAAGGCGGTCTCGGAGATCGTCGCCGCACGTTCCGCGCGCTGACGCCCCCTCGGCGGTTCCCACGGTCCTCGGCCGAGGAGTCTTGAACCGAGCGAGGTGAAGGGTGCGCGGGAGCGCCGAGTAGGGCTGGCTGTGCGAATTGGCCGCGGTCCGGTGTCTACGCCTCAAGTCTTCGGTGCGCCGGGTGGGGAGTCTGGTGGATGGTGGCTATGAGGGTGGTCACGGTCGGGTCGGTGGTGCGGTCCGGGTGGTGGACGGTGTAGTACGGGACGGCCGGCAGGTCGGTGATCTCGCGGTGGACGAGGCCCGGGGGCGCCGGGACGCAGCCGTTCACGACCGCCAGGCCCGAGCCCAGGGCGACCAGGTGCAGCATCAGCGGCCAGCCGGACGCCTCGACCGCGATCGTCCAGGGGACGTCCGCGGCTCGCAGGGCCCGTTCCAGGAAGGCGCGGTGCGGGCCGTGCGGGGGCGGGACGACCAGTGACGTCCCGGCGAGGTCGGCCAGGGTCAGGGTGGGGCGGCCCGCCAGGGGGTGGGTGGCCGGCATGGACAGGACCTGCGGGAACGTCGCCAGCGGAGTCGTGGTGAGGTCGGTGGGGAGGGCGTCCAGGACGGCGACTCCGACGTCCGCGCCGCCCGTCCGGACGGCTGTGAGGACGCGGTTCCGGTCGCCGTTGACGAGCCGGACGCCCGTGTCCGCGTGGAGGCGGCGGATGGCGGGCCCGAGGAGGTACAGGTAGGCGCCCTCACCCGCCGCGAGGACGGGGACGCGCGTCCGGGACGCCCCGTCGAGGTCGGACAGGAACGCCGACATCCGGTCGTCCAGTTCGCGGGCGAAGCGGGCGAGGCGCTCGCCGTCCGGGGTGAGGACGAGGGCGCGGCCCTGGCGGCGGTAGAGCGGGCGGCCCAGGTCGTCCGCGAGCTTGCGGATCTTGGTGTGCAGGGCCGGCTGCGAGATGTGCAGTTCCTCGGCGGCGCGCGTGAAGTTGAGGTGGACGGCGAACACGGCGAAGGAGGCGAGCGCGTCGGTCGACAGCCGGTCCATAGGCACAAGCTATAGCAGAGCACTCAAGAGATAGTTCTGCTGGAGACTTCGAGTCGCGACGCTTGATCCATGGAGATCAGGCTCGGCGTCGATTTCGGACGCGTCATTCAGGGTGGCCCGCTGGCGCCGGGGAACGCCGACACCGCATTCCTCGGCGGGACGATGCGCGACGCCCTCGCGTCCCCGCCCAACGACGGGGCGTTCGAGGCGCTGGAAGAGCTGGTCGGGCTGTTCGGCGGCCGCGTGTGGATCATCTCCAAGTGCGGTGAGGGCGTCCAGCGGAAGACCCTCGCGTGGCTCGACCACCACGATGTCGCCGGACGGACCGGGCTCGCGCGTCACAACGTCCGGTTCTGCCGCAAACGGGCCCAGAAGGCCGTCCACTGCGCCGAACTCGGCATCACGCACATGATCGACGACCGGCTCGACGTGCATCGCGCGCTGGCCGGGGTCGTCGCGCACCGGTATCTGTTCGGGCCGCAGACCGGTCCCGTCCCGCAGGAGCTGCCCAACCCACGGACCTGGCCGGAGGCGGTCGCGCTCGTCCGTGCCGACTGTCAGCCCAGGTAGCGCGGCGGGACGTGGGCGACGAGCCAGACGCCGTTCTCGCTCAAATGGAACTCGTGGCCGTCTGCGGCCATCTCGGCGGCGGCGACGGTGAGGACGACCGGCGCGCCGCGGCGGGCGCCCACGCGTTCGGCCGTGGCGCGGTCGGCGGACAGGTGGACGGCGTGCCGGCCCATCGGCAGCAGGCCATCATTCATGATCGCGTCCAGTGACGCCCGGACCGTCCCGTGGAAGAGGACGGGCGGCGGGTCCGCGCTCGGCAGGTCGAGCTCCACCGGGACCGAATGCCCCTGGCTGGCGCGGATGCGGCGGCCGTCGTAGGCGTACCGGCGCTTGTCGTTGGCCGCGACGACGTGTTCGAGCTCGGCGCGGGTGATCGGGAAGCCGTGCCGCCGGGCGGCCGCGAGCAGCTCGTCCACGTCGGCCCAGCCGTCCGGGGTCAGGGTCAGCCCGATCCGCTCCGGACGGTGCCGCAGGTGCTTGGCGAGATACTTCGAGATCTTCACCAGGCGGCGTTCGTCCATGCCCGCCACCGTAGCCGCCAAGCCGTCCCCCCGAGGGTGCCCCGACGGGAGCGGAACCCGCCCCGCTGACCGCCGAGCGCCGCCGTGGCGCACGTCAGACCGCCCGCCGACCGGGAAGGCCATGCCCGCCCTCCTCACGTCCGGCCGCCCCCGCCGTCAGGCCGCGCCCGCCGGCTGGGAAGGCCATGCACGGCCCTCCCCACGCCCGCTGAGTCTGGGCCTGGCCTCGGGCCCGCGTGCTGACTCTTGCTGAGCCCGTACGAGAGCGTGCTGGGCCGAGGGCCGTTCGATGGGGGACGACGACGAGGCCGTCGGCCCCGTGGGGGTCGACGGCCTCGTCGTGAAGAGCCTGGGAGGCGGCCTTACTTGGCCAGCTCGGCGGCGCGCTTGGCGATGGCCGACTTGCGGTTGGCGGCCTGGTTCTTGTGGATGACGCCCTTGCTCACGGCCTTGTCGAGCTTGCGGGCGGCCTCGCGCTGCGCGGCGACCGCGGCGGCGCTGTCGCCGGCCTCGGCGGCCTCGCGGAACTTGCGGATCGCCGTCTTCAGCTCGGACTTGACGGCCTTGTTCCGCAGGCGAGCCTTCTCGTTCTGCTTGTTCCGCTTGATCTGGGACTTGATGTTAGCCACGTCGTAGTGCCTCAGCCTTGGTTGCGATCCTGGTTCCCGGCGCACGACGGCCGCGCGCCCGAGATTGTACGAACGTTGAACGGGGCGGACGGTGCCCCAAGGCACGACGCTACGCCACACGCAGTCGCACAGCTTACCAATCCACCGCCTCCGCCCAAAACCGAGCCGGCCGATCCGGCCGATCCGGTGGTCCACGGGCCGGTGCACCGAGCATCCCCGGGGACATGGGACCATGGAAGGCGGTAGCTGGAGTCTGCCATGTCCTGTCCACCAGTGAGTATGCGAACGGATCCCGGTGCCTGCGCCTGAGCCCAACAAGACCGACCCCGCGATCATCCGCAACTTCTGCATCATCGCGCACATCGACCACGGGAAGTCCACCCTGGCCGACCGCATGCTGCAGCTCACCGGGGTCGTCGAGGAACGCCAGATGCGCGCGCAGTACCTCGACCGGATGGACATCGAGCGCGAGCGCGGCATCACGATCAAGTCGCAGGCGGTGCGGCTGCCCTGGCGCGGCCCGGACGGCACCGACTACGTCCTGAACCTGATCGACACCCCCGGCCACGTGGACTTCTCCTACGAGGTGTCCCGGTCGCTGGCGGCGTGCGAGGGCGCGGTCCTGCTGGTGGACGCGGCGCAGGGCATCGAGGCCCAGACGCTCGCCAACCTGTACCTGGCGCTGGACGCCGACCTGCACCTCATCCCGGTGCTGAACAAGATCGACCTGCCCGCCGCGCAGCCGGAGAAGTACGCCGAGGAGCTCGCCGGGATCATCGGCTGCGACCCGTCCGACGTGCTGAAGGTGTCCGGCAAGACCGGCGAGGGCGTCGCGGAGCTGCTGAACCGCGTGGTCGAGACCGTCCCCGCGCCGGTCGGCGACCCGGACGGACCGGCCCGCGCGCTGATCTTCGACTCGGTCTACGACACCTACCGCGGCGTGGTCACCTACGTCCGGATCGTGGACGGCCACCTGTCCCGGCGCGAGAAGTCGCTGATGATGTCGACCGGCACGGCGCACGAGACGCTCGAGGTCGGGGTGATCTCCCCGGAGCCCAAGGCCGTGGGCGGGCTCGGCGTCGGCGAGGTCGGCTACCTGATCACCGGCGTGAAGGACGTCCGGCAGGCGCGCGTCGGCGACACCGTCACCGGCGCGACCCGGCCCGCCGCCGAGGCCCTCGGCGGCTACCAGGACCCGAAGCCCATGGTGTTCTCGGGCCTGTACCCGATGGACGGCGACCAGTACCCCGACCTGCGGGACGCGCTCGACAAGCTGCAGCTGAACGACGCCGCGCTGATCTACGAGCCGGAGACCTCGGCGGCGCTCGGGTTCGGGTTCCGCTGCGGCTTCCTCGGCCTGCTGCACATGGAGATCGTCCGGGAGCGGCTGGAGCGCGAGTTCAACCTCTCGCTGATCTCCACCGCGCCGAACGTCGTCTACCGGGTGGTGATGGAGGACGGCTCCGAGCACGTCGTCACCAACCCCAGCGAGTTCCCCGAGGGCAAGATCGGCGGCGTGTACGAGCCGGTGGTGAAGGCGACGCTGCTCAGCCCGTCCGACCACATCGGCGCGATCATGGATCTGTGCCAGTCCCGGCGCGGCGTGCTGCTCGGCATGGACTACCTGTCGGAGGACCGGGTCGAGATCCGGTACACGCTGCCGCTCGCCGAGATCATCTTCGACTTCTTCGACCAGCTGAAGTCCCGCACCCGCGGCTACGCCTCGCTCGACTACGAGCCCGCGGGCGAGCAGGAGTCCGACCTGGTCAAGGTCGACATCCTGCTGCAGGGCGAGTCGGTCGACGCGTTCAGCCAGATCGTGCACAAGGAGAAGGCCCGCGAGTACGGCCTGATGATGACCTCCAAGCTGAAGGAGCTCATCCCGAGGCAGCAGTACGAGGTGCCGATCCAGGCCGCGGTCGGCGCGCGCATCATCGCGCGCGAGAACATCCGCGCCATCCGCAAGGACGTCCTCGCCAAGTGCTACGGCGGCGACATCTCCCGTAAGCGCAAGCTGCTGGAGAAGCAGAAGGAGGGCAAGAAGCGGATGAAGACGATCGGCCGGGTGGACGTCCCGCAGGAGGCCTTCGTCGCCGCGCTGTCCACCGGCGAGACCGCGTCGCCCGCCGACAAGAAGAAGTAGCCTCCCGGGGCCTCGGCGGCATGGTCCGCTCGCCGAGGCCGTCGCCGAGGCCGTCGCGGTTCCCGCGCGGAGGGTTTCGCGCGCAGAAGGGTTCCGCGCCGAGCGACGTGGCCGGTCGGATCGGTGGACCTGTCCGCGGGGCCAGACGGCTTTGTCCAAAGCGGTGGTGACGCCCCGCTTCGAGGGCGACACTGTCCGTTGTGACGCACACCCTCCAGCACCACGTCCTGGTGGCCGATCTGGTCGTCCCCGTCTGCCTCGCCCAGCTCGAGGGACAGACGTCCCGCACCGCCTTCGGCACCCGCCTGGCGGGCGACACCTGGCTGCGCTGCGACCTCGTGGTGTTCCGCGAGGAGCAGGCCGACGGTGACCTCGGGGTCGTGCGCGGCGCGCCGCTGCTGGCCGTCGAGGTCGTCTCCGCCGCGTCCCGCGCGGCCGACCTCGGGCCCAAGCGCGAGCGCTACGAGCGCGCCGGCGTCGGCGCCTACTGGGTCGTCGACCTGCGCGGCGGCGAGCCGGGCTTCCAGGTGTTCGAGCTGGACGACTCGGGCCGGTACGCCGAGCGCGCCCTGATCACCTGGGGGCGCTCGGCGAAGCTGACCGTCCCGTTCGACATCGAGCTGGCCCCCGACCAGATCTTCGACCGGCCGTCCCGCCCGACCCCTCCCGGAAGGAATCCCGCCGTGTCCCATCCGGCGTCCGCCCCCGACGACCCCACGGCCCGCCGCGTCGGCCCCGACCTGCCGGACGTCGAGGACCCGATCCTCATCGACGCCTTCGGGCGCCGCTGGCCGACGGGCGCGGAGAAGGCCGAGCTGTGGGACGGCTGCCCCGTCTTCTACGGCGAGTGGGACGACCGGGACGTCGAGATCGCCCAGCGCGCGTATCCGGGCCGTGTCGTCCGGCTGGACCAGGACCCGGGCGAACCGGGGACGATGACCATCCTGCCGGGGCCGTCGAGCTGACCACCGCCCCGTGCCCGGACGAAAGCGGGCACAGGGCCTGGGGCAGGGCCCGGGGGTTACTTGATGAGCGGCCAGGCGATGAACGCCGGGACCCGGCGGAACTCGCCCCGGTTGGCGGCGCGCGCCGCGTACACCAGGAAGCCCATCACGACCGCCGAGAACAGCACCAGCAGCCACAGGATGGCGGGGAACAGCAGCGAGACCAGGCCGCCGACGGCCCAGACCGCGACGCCCGCGATGCCCATGTTGAGGCCCTGCGCGGCGTGCCGCCGGACGAACGGGTGCCGGGCCTTGCCGAGGTAGACGACGGCCGGGGCGACGGCGGCGACGAGGAACTGTCCGATGTAGGCCATCAGCGCCCAGGTCATCTCGTCCGGGCCGATCTCCCCGTAGTGCTCGGGCTCGGGCGCGGCGGCGGGCGGCGCGCCCTGCCAGCCGCCCTGGACGGCCCCGGCGGGCGGCTGCTGCTGCCACCCCTGCCCGGACGGCTGCTGGTAGCCCTGCCCGGACGGCTGGTAGCCCTGCCCGGCGGGCTGGTAGTTCTGTCCGGAGGGTTGCTGGTAGCCCTGTCCCGCGGGGGGCTGCTGCCAGCTCTGCGGGGACGGCTGCCCGCCCTGCTGCCACTGCTGGCCGCGCTGCGGCTGCTGCTGCCAGGGGCCGGGTTGCTGCGGAGGAGGCCCGTAGGCCATGCGGTGCGTCCTCTCCGGGGTGCGGCGAAGGGTGAGCGAGAAGTGTACGACCCTTCGACGCCCCCGAAGTCACGGAGGTTCCGGCCCTCCGCGACTCCGGCCCGGTCACCTGCGGATGTCCCCGGGCGGCCCGCCCGGGGACGTCCCGCAACGCGTCAGGAATGCCAGAGGACGGCGGACGGGGCGGACGGCGACACCGTGACCGAGCCCGTCCAGGTGAGGCCGGAGCCGAGCGGCGGCAGGTAGTCCTGGCCGAGGAAGAAGCCGCGGCGGATCGCGGTCACCGTCGCGGGCGCGCCGTTGTCGCCGGCCCCGGTCGGCTGCCGGACGGCCTCGACCGACAGGACGTCGGCGAGCGTGGTCCCCGCCGGGAGCTCGACGGTCGTCGCGGGCGAGCCGTCCCGGCTGATCGACCACGAGGGAACGGAGTGGTCGGAGCGGTACAGCCGCGCCGGGTCCTTCCGCAGCCGGACACCGAGGCCGACGCCCGGCGCCGACCCGGTCCCCGTGGGCGCGCCCGTGGTCTTGGCGAACTCCAGGTACAGGTAGGTCCGCAGGTCGCCGACCGCCGGGGTGTCGGGGGACGGCGGCTGCTCGATCTTGCCCTCGCGGTCCATCTCCTGGGCGGTGATCCGGTACGTCCAGGGGTTGCGGTCCATGAGGTACTCGCGGGCGCGGTCGTCCGGACGCGTCGCCGTCGTGTCGAGCAGGAACCGGAGCCGGGCGTCCGGCGTGACCGTGTCGCACATGTTGTTGTTCATCGTGCAGGTCTGCATGACCGGGTGGTCGCCCTCGTAGCGGCCGGTGAACCGGAGCGTCTGGTGCTCGGGGGCCTGGTAGACGGCGGTGTCCGGGACGCGCCTGCCGGCCGCGTCCACTTCGACGCGGTACACCCACTCGATGTCGGTGGTGCGGCCCCAGCGGGCCATCAGCGCGGGGGTGTCGGTGCCGCCGTCCTCGTTGCTCCAGATCACCGAGTACTCCAGGATCCGGTGGCCGGGCGCCGCGGCGGGCCGCGTCTCGTGCCAGGCGACGAGCGGGGCGTCGGTGTAGGCGTTCTGGTACGGGTCCCCACCGGGCTTACCGGACGTGTCCAGCGTCCGGCCGACCACGACCGGCGCGTGCCGCAGCACGAGCTGGTCGTCCTTCGGCTGCCGCACCTTCGGCTTGGACAGCACGACGCGCCGGGCGGCGGGCGCGGAACCCTTCGCCCACCGGAAGGTGACCTTGTGCCGCCCGTGCCGGACGCCGCCGAGGCCGAGCGTGCGGGGCGTCGGGTCGGCGGACGGGACGAGCAGGTCGGTCACGTGCCGTCCGTCCACCGCGACCGAGAGCAGCGCGGCCTCCGCGCCCTTGCGCGCCCAGGACACGCCGGGCGCCGAGGCGGTGAAGCCGATCACCGCCTCGCCGTCGCGTCCGGCGGTGAACGAGACCGAGCGGGCCGGGCCGGAACGCTCCACGACCAGCCCGGACGCGGCGGACGCGGGGGGAGCGGTGACGAGGGGGACGGCGGCGAGTCCGGCCGCGAGGCCGAGGCTGAGGTGGCGCAGGCGTAGGTCCATGAGCCGGGACGGTAGGCGCGGCTGATTGCGGGCCGGTGAAAGGAAGATCCCCGGTGTGTGTCGGGTTCGTGGGGAACGGAGGAACTGGACGTCCTGCCCGGTTACCGGCGGGCGGACGGGCCCGACCGTGTCGCGGGCCGCGGACTGCGGGCCGCGGACTGCGGACCGCGGACGATCCGGAGGGATCAGCGGAGGCGTTCCCCGATGGGCGCCGGGAACTGCAGGGACGCGGTGCTGAACGCGAACGACTCGGGCGCATCGTGCGGACGGCTCAGGTGCAGCCCCATCGCGGCCACGTAGACGGACGGCCCGTACTCCGCGATCTCGTGCCCCAGCTCGCGGAACAGGCCGGTGACGTCGGCGGCGGGCTCGTCGAGCAGGTCGATGCCGTCCAGGCGGGGACGCAGCTCGGGATTGCCGCCCCAGCCGGGGGTCCGCTGAGCGGAGACCTGGGCGAGCCGCTCCACGCCGTCCGGGCCGACCTCGGTGGACACCGCGAGGGACCCGCGGCCGATCTGGACGCTGCGGTGCGCGGCCCAGCCGCACAGGAAGGACGCGCGCGGCGCGGGGCTGCCGCAGCGGCCCGCGACGGCGGCGAGGGTCGTCCAGACGTCGGCGGCCTCGGTGGAGAACAGCAGGTGGTCGTCCGGGAGGACGGCGCCGCGGCCCGGCTGGAAGGTGAGCGTGAACGGCGGGACCTCGCCGGGGAACCGCGCCGGGTCCGGGTCGCGCAGCGTGACCAGGCCCTCCCACTCGACCGGCTCGCGGACCGCGAACCAGGCGATCTCGGCCTCCACGCCAAGCTCGGCGAAGGTGCGGTCGGTGAGCCGCCAGCCGACCAGCTCGCGCAGGCCGCCCGCGACCTCGGTGAGGTGCCCGGGCCACCACTTCGGCTCTCGGTCGCCCCGGCGGACGCCGGTCTGCCAGCGCACGCCCGGCCCGTCCAGCCGCTCGTCCCCGGACCGCCCGCACTCGGACACGACCGTCCAGGTCCAGCCGTCCTCGCCGCCGCGCAGCGTCACCCGCGCCGGCACCAGCCCCCGTTCCCATCCCACCCCGCGACCCTATCCGGGCCGGGCGCCCCCGCCGCCGCCGGTTCGATCGCCCGCCGGCCCCCGGTCCGGGCGTCCGGGGGGCGGACGGGTCTTCGGGATGATCACGGCGGGATGTCCGGGCTGTCCCCGGGCGGGCCGGGGCGGGTTGGCCGCGACACGGCGGGCCGGGCTTGGCCTGCGGCGACATGTCGGTACCGTCGTCCAGGACGGTCTCGCCGCGGGGGCTCCGGCCGCCGCGGGACGCCGGTTCCGCGCCCGCCGTTCCGCCGCTCCCGTTTCGTCCGGAGGTTCCACCGTGACCGACTCCGAGCAGGTTCTCCGCAGTCCGCGCGAGCGCCAGGCGGTGAACGGGGCCGTCCGCGCCCTGCGGTCGGCGGCACGGGGGGAGTGGAACCGCCTCGGGCTGGAGTTCCGCGCGACGGTCGGCATCGACAGCGCCACCTTCGAGATCACCGGGCCGGACGGCCGGTCCCGCACCGCGATGCCGCCGGGCCAGGCCGTCGGCCGGATGGACGAGCTGCGCCGCGCGATGTACCGGCGCGACCGGGGGGCCTGGTTCACCGCGCGGCTGTGGGTCGAGCGGTCCGGCCGGTTCAGCGTCGAGTTCGACTACAACGGCGAGCCCGACTTCACCCCGGCGCTGGGCGCGGCCGCCTACCGGCAGGACCTCGACCGCTTCCCGCGCGCCGAGGAGAACATCCCGGGCTGGCTGCGCGCCAAGCTCCGCGAGGCCGGCCCCGCCCCCCGGCCGCGCTGACG